>DASRKB010000244.1:0-47343 GCA_035649175.1 Burkholderiales bacterium
CCGGCGGCGCGGTGCCGATGATGAGGTCGTTGGTCAGCGTGAAGACCGGCGCCATGCCCAGGGACTGCAGCACCATCCCGGCCATGAGCAGCCCGGCCCCGGACTGGCTCGCGGCCTGCACGACGAGGAGGTAGCCCGCCGCGGCCACCAGCAGCCCGCCCGCCATGACGCGCGGCGCCGGCCAGCGGCGTACGAGCCGGGTCGAGACGATGGAGCCCACGACGAAACCGAGCGCGAAGGGCACCGTCCACAGCCCGGCCTCGAGCGGCGCCATGCCGAGCACGAGCTGCAGGTACTGCACCATGAAGACGAAGATGCCGAAGGCGACGAACGTGCCCAGCGTGTACACCGCGAGCGAGGCGCCGAACGAGGGAAGGCGGAAGAGCCGCACGTCGATGTGCGGGTCGGCGAGGCGCCGCTGGCGGCGCAGGAACATGGCTCCCAGCACGATCGAGGCGAGGATGGCGAGGGCCGGCAGGGTCGAGACACCTTCGTACGCGGCCTCCTTGAGCCCGAAGATGAGGGCGAGCACGGCTGTGACCGAAAGCAGCGCGCTCGGCAGGTCGAGCCGCCCCGCGTGCGGGTCGCGGTACTCCGGCAGCAGCACCGGCCCGAGCAGGAGCAGCAGCACCATGACCGGCACGGCGAGCAGGAACACCGAGCCCCACCAGAACCACTCGAGCAGCGCCCCGCCCACCACCGGGCCGATCGCCGCACCGACGGAGAAGCTCGAGATCCACACGCTGATCGCGAACGTGCGCTCGCGCGGGTCCTCGAACATGGTGCGGATGAGCGAGAGCGTCGAGGGCGCGATGGTCGCGCCCGCCACCCCGAGGAGCGCGCGGGTGACGATCAGCATCCCCGCGCTGGTCGAGAACGCGGCGAGCACCGAGGCGGCGCCGAACACCACCGCGCCGACCATCAGCAGCCGCCGCCGCCCGATGCGGTCGCCGAGCGTGCCCATGGTGATGAGCGAGCCGGCGACCAGGAACCCGTACACGTCGACGATCCAGAGCTGCTGCACCGCGCTCGGCGCGAGGTCCTCGCCGATCGCGGGCAGCGCGAGGTTGAGGACCGTGAGGTCCATCGAGTACAGCAGGCAGGGCAGCGCGAGCACGGCAAGGCCGATCCACTCGCGCCGCGTGGCGCGCGCGTTCATGTCGGGGAGATCGGGGTCAGACCCCGATCTATTTCATCTCGGCCATCGCCTTGCGGGCTTCGTCCATCGACACGTCGCGCTTGTGCGTCGCGAGCGACCAGTGATGCCCGAAGGGGTCCTCGATCTTGCCGTAGCGGTCGCCCCAGAACATGTCCGCGACCGGCATGGTCACCTTTGCGCCGGCGTCCACCGCGCGCTTCACCGCCGCGTCCACGTCCTCGACGTAGAGGTGCAGCGTCACGGGCGAGCCCTTGAGCGACTTCGGCCCGAGCGCGCCCCACTGCGGCATCTCGTCCACGAGCATCACCGCGTCGCCGTGGATGCGGATCAGGGCATGCATCAGCTTGCCGTCCGCCCCGGGCAGGCGCGCCTGCTCGACCGCGCCGAAGGCCTTCTTGTAGAACTCGATCGCCTGCGCCGCGCCGGCGCACACCAGGTGCGGGGTGATGCGGTGCATGTCGTCCGGTATCGGTTTCACGCTCATGACTCACTCCTTTGCCTTGGATTTCCACAGTCCCATCATCCGGCCGTCGGGGTCGGTGAAGAGGCAGAACTTGCCCATGCCCGGGACCTTCTCCTCCTCGACGTGGATCTTCCCGCCGCCCTCCAGCACCTTCTTGCGGTACTTCGCGAGATCGTCGACGGCGATGTAGAGCACCATGTTCCCCGGCCAGGGGCCTTCGCGCTTCGGCGCCACGATGCCGCCGCCGATGCCGCCCTCGCCGCCCGGCTCCACCACGCGGTAGTCGAGCTCCTGCATGTGCTGGATCTTCCAGCCGAACAGCTTCTCGTAGAAACCGGCGATCTTCGCCGGCGCCTTCGTCATCAGCTCCCAGTGCACCACGGGGTTGGCCATGCGTCGCCTCCGTTCCCTCTCGTTCAGTTCGGCTTCTCGGCGGCGGCCTTGAGGGCGGCGAGCCCGGCCTCAAAGTCCGCGCCGATCATCCGGTCGAAATCCATGAACACGCTCATCAGCTTGGAGATGAAGGGCATCGGCCCCTCCATGGCCCAGGATACGTGCGTCGCGCCGCCCCTGGGCTCGAGCCGGAACTCGACGCGGTTGTGCGCCTCGAAGGGCCTCTCGAAGTCGAGCCTGAGGCGAACGCGCGAGGGCTCGACGGACTCGGCGATCTCCATGCTGCCCTTGCCGACGTTCTTGTCGCCATCCCACGCGTAGGTGGCGCCCGGCCCGCGGGTCGTTGCGCCGAGGGTGCGCTTCATCGCCGGGTCCTTCTTCTCCCAGGGCGACCAGGCGGGCCAGCTGCGGAAATCGTCGATGAAGGGGAAGACGCGCTCCGGCGGCGCCTGGATGCTCGCGGTGCGCTCCACGCGGAAGGAATCAGGGCGCGTCGCGGCGTAAGCGAGCAGCCCGCCGACGAGCACCGCCACCGCAAGAAGGATGATCTTCAGCATTCGATCTTCACCTTGTCGGGATAGAAGGCGACGAGCTCCTTGATGGCGAGCATCTCGTCGTAGGGCGTCTCGTAGCTCCACACCGCGTTCTCGGCGCCGCCCCTGAAGGAGAAGTACGACGCGGTGCCCTTGAAGGGGCAGTAGGTCTGGTGGCTCGAGCGCTCGAGCCGCTCCATCCTCACGTCCTTGCGCGGAAAGTAGAACACCGGCGGGTAGCTGCCCTCCTCCATGCGCATCGCCTCGGTGGTCTCGGCGATCACCTCGCCGCCGAACTTCACCGTGACGCGCGCGCCGGCGGGCTTTACCGCCAGCCGGTGCTCGGGATGCTTCTTGTACCCCGGGCCGCTGCTCATCTCTTCCCGCCCTTGTCCACGAACACCTTGAAGCCGCCCCAGAACATGCGCTTGCCGTCGAAGGGCATCTTCTTCGGATCCATCATCGGCGCGAGGCGCTTGTCGGCCATCACTTTCTTGTTGACCTGGTCGCGGTGCCGGCGCGACTTGTAGAGGATCCAGGAAAAGAAGACCGTCTCCCCGGGCTTCAACTTGACGCTCTGCGGAAACGACGTGGACTTGCCCGGCTTCACGTCGTCCGCGACGCATTCCTTGTAGTCGAGCGCGCCATGCTCGCGCCAGACCTTGCCGGCGAGGCTCGCCATGCGGCGATACGCCGCGAGGTTGCGCTTGGGGACCGGCAGCACGAATCCGTCTACGTACATACGCTTCCTCCTTGTCTCATTCCCCTAGTCGAACGGGACACCCTGAAATCGACACTTTTCACGCGCGGCGTTGTCCTTTCCGCATGGACCTCCTCGCCATGCTCGCCGCCGGCCTGCTGTGGCAGGGCGGCACGGAAATCGCAGCCGGCGGCGGGACGCGCGGCCCCTGGCGCCAGAACGACTCGCACTACGACTACGTCGACGACCCCGCGCTCGCGCTCCACGAAGGCGAGCCGGTGGTCGCCTGGGTGGACCAGGCGCGCAAGGACGTCTTCCTCGACGGGGTGAACGTCTCGCGCAGTCCCGGCACGTTCTCCTGGCTGCCGCGCCTGCAGATTACGCCCGGGAATCCCGCCGTGTTTCACCTGTTATGGCAGGAGATCCTCTTCACCGGGGGCTCGCACGGCGGCGACATCCTGTACGCGCGCTCCACCGACGGCGGCAAGAACTTTTCGGAGCCGCTCAACCTTTCCAGGGGCTCGAAGGCGGGCGACGGCAAGGGCCGCACCACCCGCGAGCGCTGGCACAACGGCAGCCTCGACCTCGCGGCTACGCCCGACGGCAGGGTATACGCCGCCTGGACCGAGTACGAGGGCCGCCTGCTTCTTGCCGAGTCCGAGGACGCGGGAAGGACCTTTTCGGCGCCGCGGCATCTCGCCGGGAGCGACCAGCGCCCCGCCCGCGCGCCTTCGCTCGCGGTTGGGCCGGGGGCGAAGGTGCACATCGCCTGGACGGACGGGGACATCCACATCAACGGGGAAACGATGAAACGCGGGGCATACGCGGATGCACCGAAGATCGCCTTCGACGGGGCCGGGACGTTGCACCTCGCCTGGTCGCAGGACGGGAGCGTGATGTACAGCCGGGATCTCGAGAGTTCCAGGCGCATCGCCCCGGGCGCGTTTCCCTCCCTCGCGCTCGACGGAAAGGGCGGCGTGTATCTTTCATGGGAGCTCGAGCGCGGGGTCGGCTTCGCCCACTCCGCCGACGGCGGTCGCGAGTTCGCCGTCACCTCGCCGCTTCCGGGCAGCGCCCGGGCGCCGAGCGGCGGACTGCAGGGAAAGCTGATGGACAAGCTTGCGGTGACCCCGGGCGGCGAGGTTGCGCTGGTGCACAGCACCTTCACCGAGGGCCGGAGAAGCCGCATCTGGCTCTTTCGCGCCGGCCCCTCTAGCCGGTTCTCGCTGCGGTCCGGTTAGGGAGATCGGGGTCTGACCCCGAACTCAGGGACGAGTTATCCGGCTTGGGCGGTCTTTGCGAGCGCCGCGCGCAGTTCATCCGCGTCGCGCGGCCGCACTGCACGCGCCACTTCCTTGCCGTCCTTGAGGAAGACGAGCGTCGGCCAGAGCTTCACCTGGAAGGAGCGGCCGAGGCGCTTGTGGCTCGCGTCGGCGAACCTGAGGTGCCGCAGGCCCGTATGTCCGCCGAGCGCTTCAGCGATCACCGGCTGCGCGCGGCGGCAATGCCCGCACCACGAGTTGCCGAACTCGAGCACCGTCGCGCCGGGGAGCGCGTCGACCTCGGCGCGCTTCATGTCCTTGTCAGCGTAGTCCACGCGCTTTCGAGCTACCAGCCGCCCATGCGGTCCCAGCGGGCCTCGATCTCGCGTGAGCCGCGCACGACATGGTAGGCGCCGTGCTGCGCGGCGGTCGCGCAGGCATGGTTGGGGAGGATGCGCACCAGCGTCCCGACCGGCAACGCCGGCATGCGCGCCGCGTCGCCTGACCGGTGCGCGAGGATGCCGTGCTCCTGGTTCGCGTCCTTCACGATCACGTCGGCGAGCGCCCGGCCATCCGCATCGCACACGAGGCCGTACCCCTGGTCGAGCGGCTGCGACGCGGTGCCGCGGTCGCGCGACATCGCCATCCAGCCCGCGTCGGTGATCGCCCAGCCCTTCTCCGGCTGGTGGCCGATGACGGTGGCGAGCACCGAGAGCGCGATGTCCTGCGTGCCGCATACCGAGATCCCCGCCATGACCAGGTCGAAAAACATGTACACGCCCGCGCGGACCTCGGTGACCCCTTCGAGGCGACGCGCGAAGTGGGCAGTGGGCGTCGAGCCCACGCTCACCACGGGTCTTTTCAAGCCGAGCTTCGCCGCTGCGCTCACCACGGACAAGCGTTCCTGTTCCGCCATCTCCACGATGGCGTCGGTGGTGCGGCAGTTGTAGGAAGCGCCGGCGTGCGTCATGACGCCGCGCAGATTCTTCACCTTGCTCCCCAGCTCGATGAGCGACGCCGAATCCGGCCTCACGCCGGAGCGATGCCCGTCGCAGTCGATCTCGATGAGCGCCGGCAGATCGCCGATGAACGCGGCCTGCTCCGCGTTGTCGAGCACCACGGTCACATCGACGTCACGGCGGCGCAGGTCTTGGATGTGCTTCACTTTGTTCGGCGCGATCCCCACCGCGTAGAGGATGTCGCGCACGCCGCGCGCAGCGAAGTACTCGGCCTCGGCGAGGGTGGAGACGGTGATGCCCCCGGGCTGACCGTCAAGCGCGCGCTTCGCCACTTCGTGGCATTTCGCGGTCTTCACGTGCGGCCGCAGCGGAACGCCGAGCGTCTTCAGCCGCTCGCGCAGCCGAGCAATGTTCCGCTCCATGATGGCGGCGTCGAGGAGGAGCGCCGGCGTCTCGAGCGTCTCGAGGCTCATAGGGTGAATCGTAGCCCGGAGAGCAGGACGCCCGGAAGGCGCGCGCTGGCGGTGGAGCGCTCCCCGTAGGTGGAAGGGTCGAGGAGCATCTCGCGCTCGGCGGTGAGGTCGACGAGCTTCTCGCCGAGCATGCGGTAGAGCGAGTCGTCAAAGCGCAACGGCTTGACCGGGACGACGATGCGGCCGCCCTCCACCCAGAAGGTCGCGAAGCGCGTCATGCCGGTAATGCGCCCCGCGGGGCGGTCGGAGTAGTTGAGGTACCAGAGGTTTGAGATATAGAGGCCCGTATCGAGCGCGGCGAGCGCGTCGCGCTCCGCCAGCGTCCCCGCCGCAAGATCGAGCGACTGCGGCGCCTCGCCCCCGCCCGCGGCGTTGGTGGCGAGACCGTACTCCTTCGCCGAGCGGGGCGAGATCAGTGCGTCGCCAAGTGCCCCTTCACGGATGAGCTCGATTTTTGCCGGCTTGATGAAACCGTCCCCCTGGAATCCCGGCGCGACGCCGCCTTCGGTGTTCTCGGTGATCGAAACCTTGGGGGAGAGCAGCGCGCCTTCCTGCATGCGCAGCAGCGGGCTCTGGCGCGTCGCGCGCGCGCGGGCGGAAAAGCCTCCCCATGAGAGCAGACCCGCGATCTCGTCCAGCGCGCGCGGCGCGAGGTAGGCGCGGACCTCGCCCGGCGCGATCTCGCGCTGCGGGGCGGCGAAGCGCCCCAGGCGCTCGCGCTCGGCCGCCAGCTTCGCCTCGAAGGCGGCGTCGTCCCAGTCGAAGCCGGCGTAGCTCGTCTTCACCGCCTGGTCTGCCTCGCGATACAGGCTCCAGTCGAAGCTGAAACTGTCGACCTCGTGCCAGTTTTCCTGTCCGAGCGAGCTCGCGAAGCCGCGCACCATGGTGCCGCCGGCGTAGAAGCCGACGAGGTCGAGCCCCTGCGCCCCGCCGCTGACGGCGGCGATCACCGACTCCGGGGAAGGCAGGCGACCGCGCCGCTCGCTCGAGCTCGACCGCGGCGTCTCGTTGATGAGGATCCAGGGATCCTCGGGCAGCTCGTCGAGCGCTCCACGCACCCGCTCCAGCATCTTCCTCGCATTCTCGAGATCGCTTCCATTGCCGGAAAGCGTCAATCCCGCGGAGGCCTGCCGCCGGTCGCGGATCAGGCGGATCGAGATCGCGCCCTGCTCGACGCTTCCCGCCTGGCGCACGCGCGCGTGGTTGAAGCGCACGAAGTCCGAGCGCTCGCCGGAGAAGCTGCATAGCAGCGTTTCGCCGGCGTGCAGAACCTTGCCCAATGAATCCTTGAGGGAAAGGAAATGCTCTTTCATGCGCCGCCGAAGACTTCCACCTCCGAGAAGAGGCACGCCGGCGCGGCGTGCCCGCAGTGGATGCCCTGGTTGGGCTCGCCCTTGCCGCAGTAGAGCGTGCCGTGCACCTCGAAGGTCTGCGGCCCGCCCACCTTGCGCAGGCTCCGCCAGAAGCTCGCCGACACGCCGCGGTAGTTCGGGTTCTTCACCACGCCGGTCACGCGTCCACGCTCGATCCGCTCGCCCCACTCGCAGCCGAACTGGAACTTGTTGCGGGAATCGTCGATCGACCAGGAGCGGTTGGTACGCATGAGCACGCCCCGCTCCACCGACGCGATCATCTCCTCGAGCGCGCTCGCGCCCGGCTCGACGTTGAGGTTCGCCATGCGGTGGATGGGCGGCCGGTTCCAGGCGCTCGCCCGGCTATTGGCGACCTCCGGCCCGCCGAGCGCGCTCACCAGGACGCCGTCGCGGATCAGCCACGCCTTCTCGGCGCGCGCGCCCTCGTCGTCGAACGCGTAGGTGGCGAGCTCGCCGGGAAGCGGATCGAAGGTGACGTTAAGCAGCTCGCTCCCGTACCGATACGTCCCGATCATGTCCGGCGTGACGAAGCTGCGCCCGGCGTAATTGCGCTCGTCGCCCAGGATCCGGTCGAGCTCGAGCGGATGGCCGATCGACTCGTGCACCTGCAGCATCATCTGGTCGGGCATGAGCAGGAGATCCATCGTGCCCGACGGGCAGTCGGCCGCGAGGAGAAGCTGCAGCGCCTCCTCGCCGATGCGCGCGCCGCTGCCGGCGAAGCCCGAGCGCTCGAGCCGCTCCAGCCCGCCCTGCTGCGCATGCTCGAAGCTGCGCGACTGGGTCTCGACGCCCTGGTTCGCCGTCACGCGCAGATGAGGGAGCGTGAAGCGGAAGCGCTGCACCAGCTCGCCGCCGTTGCTCGTGATGATCCGCCGCTCCTCGTCGATGAGCGCGAGCGACGCTATGCGCTCGACGATGCGCGCGTCGACCTTCGCCCGCGCGCACTCCTCGGCAAGGCGCTCGATCAGGGCCTTGCGCTCGATCGGCCTGCCTGAATCGGGGCTGGCGTACTCGCCCCTCGGAGCGGGCATGCGGCGCGGGTCGATGCGCACGATGCCTGCGCCTTTGGCCGCCTTCGCCCAGGCGGTGGCCTTGTCGAGCGCGGCCTGCAGGCCCGCGGCCGTGAGATCGCTCGTCGCGCAGTAACCGTAGCCCCCCGCGGTGATCGCGGTGAGCATTGCGCCCCGGTCGAGCGAGAAGCGCGGCGGCTCGAGCGTGTCCTGGCGCACTGCCAGGTGCTCGGTCTTCTCCTCGTGGATCCGCAGGGACCAGAACGGCGCGGTGGACCGAAGCCGCGTACTTTCAAAATTCAGCGAACAGCTCCTTCAGGGTACGTGCCTCGCGCAGCGGCGCCCGCACCTCTGCGGGCCGCTTCAGGCCGACCCGATTATGCCAGTAGGTGTCGAGCCCCACGCCCGCGGTGCCGACGAGGTCGAACGCCGACCCGGCGACGAAGAGCACGGCTTCGGGCCGCAGGCCGAGCTCGTGGAGCGCGAGCCGGTAGGGGTCCCAGTCGTTGCGAGCAGTTTGTGACCGCGCCGAGCCTATAGTCCTTCGCCAGGTGCTCGACCACGCCGCGCGCGTCGTCCCACGGCTCCAGATCTTCCCAACTGTCATCAAGCTGGGTTGCAAGTGATTCTGGCAGGCAGGCCCGAGTGGCGGCGATGCGCACGAGGGATTCGTAGGGCCGGTACTCGCCGCAACCGTAGGTGAGCTTGAGGTACTCCTCGCGCCAGCGCCGGCCCATGTCCTCGCTGCCGGCGACACGGTTCCATAGCGACCAGGAATCGATCAATCCGGTCAGCAGATCGAATAGCACCGCGGCGTAGCGCTTCGCCATGCCCTCGAGTGTACGGGGTGGAACATAGTTTGCTCGGAACGTCGGAAGCAGGAGGCTCGCCATGCACGATCCCGACACGCGCATCCGTCACCAGACTGTCGCCAATCTCATGAAGTACCGAGGTGCGCCGGAGGCGCAGATTAATCGGCGACTCAAGGAGCTCGACCGGGAGTGGGACATCGAGCGAACCCTGGAGCTGAATGCCGCCACGCTGGCGCTCGCGGGCTTCGCCGCCGGCGCCTTCAACCGCCGCTTCCTGCTCATTCCCGCCGCGGTCTGCGGCCTCCTGCTCCAGCACGCCGTTCGCGGCACCTCCCCGCCGGTGCGGCTCCTGCGGCGCCTCGGCTTCCGCAAGCCCCGCGAGATCGAGGCGGAACGGCTCGCCCTCACGAGGATGACGCCGCACAAATAGGAGGGACGTACCCGTTCGCCCCGCGAACGTGGCGCACGGGTTGCAGTCTGACTGGATTCCGATGGCCCGCCGTCCGCCGCACCTCGTGTCGCGTTCCATTGCGCTTCGCTGTCGCGACAGCGCACGCCGCTGTAGCGGGGAAGCGGCGCGATGATCCTGCGCGGCAATCCGCTCGCCGCGCCGCGGCCGGAGGGCACGCACAGCGTAATCGCGATCGCGAGCCATCCGCTGCACGCGACGACGGTGCACTTCCCGATCGCCTTTCTCCTCGCCGGCCTCGGCGCCGACCTCGGGTACTGGTGGACCCGCGACCCGTTCTGGGCGCGCGCGGCGCTGTGGCTCATCGGCGCCGGCTTCTTCATGGGCTGCGCCGCGGCGCTCTTCGGAATGCTCGAGTTCATGCTGGTGAAGGAGATCCGCCGGTTCGTCGCGAGCTGGGGGCACTTCCTCGCCGGCATCACGCTCGTGGCGCTCGCGGCGGCGAACTGGTGGGGGCGCGTCGCCGATCCCGAGGCCGGCGCGCTGCCCTGGGGCCTTCTTCTATCGGCGGTGTCTGCGGCCGCCGTGGGATGGGCCGGCATCCTCGGCGGCAAGCTCGTGTACGAGCACAACGTCGCCACGCAGCAGGAGAAGGAGTAGGCCCTGGCGCTAGAACGGCTTTGCGGTGACGAGCGTGATCACGGCGACGATCAGCAGCGTCGGGGCCGGGAGCAGCGCGTAGTAGTACAGCGCCCGGTGCTTCGCTCCGGGCACGGTGCGCTCGCCGAGCAGGACGCCGCAGTAGGCGTGGAACCAGCCCATCGCGAGCACGAGCGCGAGCTTGACCGGCAGCCAGCCGCCCTCGAAGCCGCGCTCGAAGACGAGCCAGGTGCCGAAGATCACGGTGAGCAGCGCGCTCGGTGTCATGAGCGAGGCATAGAGCCAGCGCTGCACGAGCTCGAGGCGATGCCGCTCTTCGGCGTCGCGCGCCGCCGCCTGCCGGGCGAGGAGCAGCGGCATGGCGAGGAGCGACGCCGACCACAGGGCGAGGAACGCGATGTGTAGCGAGAGCGCGACCGGCATTGCGCTGCGCCGCTGCAAGAAGCACGCCATCGTGCTCGCGGCGGCGTCGCTCGCCGGCTGCGCCGGCGTGCAGTCGGCGCTCGACCCGGCTGGCCCGGACGCGCATGCGCTTGCGCGGCTCACGTGGGTGCTCTTCGCCGGCGCCGGCGTGATCCTCGCGATCGTCGTGCTCGCCGCCGGGTACGCGATGTTCCGCCATCCGGAGCGGCGGCTGCGGCTCTCCTCGGGCGCGCTCATCGTCGGCGGCGGCATCGTCTTCCCGGCCGTGGTGCTCTCCGCGCTGCTCGTGTACGGCATGTGGCTGACCGGCGAGCTGCGCGCGGCGGCGCCGGAAGGAGCGTTGCGCGTGCACGTGACCGGCCACATGTGGTGGTGGGAAGTGCGCTACCGCGGGCCGCAGGGCGAATGGATCGCCACGGCGAACGAGCTGCGCATCCCGGTCGGGCGGCCGGTCACCGTGTCCCTCGCGAGCCCGGATGTCATCCACAGCTTCTGGGTGCCGAGCCTCGCCGGCAAGATGGACGTGATCCCGGGTCGGCTCACCGAGATCACGCTGCGCGCCGAGCGGCCCGGGGTCTACCGCGGCCAGTGCGCGGAGTTCTGCGGCGCGCAGCACGCGCTGATGGCCTTCCTGGTGCTCGCCGTGCCGGAAGAGGATTTTCAGGCGTGGCTCGTGCGCCAGCGTGCCGAGGTCGATCCGCCCTCGGGCGAGCAGGCCCGCCTCGGGCGCAAGGCGTTCCTCGCGCAGGGCTGCGGCAACTGCCACACGGTGCGCGGGCTCGTGCAAGGGCGCGTGAGCGCGCCGGACCTCACGCACGTCGGGAGCCGCGCCTGGCTCGGCGCCGGCGCGCTGCGCAACACGCCCGAGAACATGGTCGCCTGGCTCGCGCACGGCGAGGCGGTCAAGCCGGGCCGCGCGATGCCCTCGTTTCCCGACCTCGAGCCGGCCACGCTTTCGGCCATCGCGCAGTTCCTCGCGGGACTCGAGTAGTGGAGCGCGACGAACGCCTCGAAGCCCTCTGGCGCACGCCGCCGGGGCTCGCCTCGCTCTCGGGGGTAAACCACACCACGGTGGGCCTGCGCATGGTGGTCACCGGGTTCGTCTTCTTCCTGGTGGGCGGCGTGCTCTCGATGCTGATCCGCAGCCAGCTCTCGTTCGCCGGCAACCGCCTGCTCGACCCCGAGGAATACAACGCCGCGTTCACGCTTCACGGCACGGCGATGATGTTCTTCTTCGCCGTGCCGATCATGCTCGGCTTCGCGACCTTCCTCGTGCCGAAGATGATCGGCGCGCGCGACCTCGTGTTCCCGCGCCTGTCCGCCTTCGGCTACTGGTGCTACCTCTTCGGCGGGCTGCTGCTCTTCTCGAGCCTTCTCTTCGGCGAGCCGCCCACCGGCGGCTGGTTCATGTACACGCCGCTCACGAGCGAGCCTTACTCCCCCGACCGCGGGCCTGACTTCTGGCTGCTGGGCATCACCTTCGCGGAGATCTCCGCGCTCGCGAGCTCGGTCGAGCTCGTCGTCTCCATCCTCAAGACGCGCGCGCCCGGCATGTCGCTCGAGCGCATGCCGATCTTCGTCTGGTCCATCCTCGTGACCGCGCTGATGATCCTGCTCGCCTTCCCGCCGCTCATCCTTGGCGGGACGCTGCTCGAGGTCGAGCGGGCCTTCGGGCTGCCGTTCTACGACCCGGCGCGCGGCGGCGACGCGCTCCTCTGGCAGCACCTCTTCTGGCTGTTCGGCCACCCGGAGGTCTACATCATCTTCCTCCCGGCCGCCGGGATCGTCTCCACGATCGTGCCGACCTTCGCGCGCCGCCCGCTCGCCGGCTACACGCTGGTGGTGCTCGCCCTCCTCGCCACCGGCTTCCTCAGCTTCGGGCTCTGGGTGCACCACATGTATGCGACCGCCATCCCGCTCGCCTCGCTCGGGTTCTTCTCCGCCGCGAGCATGGCGGTCGCGATCCCGAGCGGCATCCAGGTCTTCTCGTGGATCGCCACCCTGTGGAACGGCCGGCCGGTGTCGAGCACGCCGATGCTCTTCGTGCTCGGCTTTCTCTTCATCTTCGTGCTGGGCGGTCTCACCGGCGTGATGGTCGCGCTCGTGCCCTTCGACTGGCAGGTGCACGACACGCACTTCGTCGTCGCGCACCTGCACTACGTGCTCTTCGGCGGCATGGTGTTCCCGCTCTTCGCGGGCCTGTACTACTGGCTGCCGCTCGTCACCGGCCGGCGCGTGTCGGAGCTCACCGGGCGGCTCGTCTTCTGGACGATCTTCCTCGGCTTCAACCTCACCTTCCTGCCGATGCACTGGACGGGGCTGCTGGGCATGCCGCGGCGCGTGTACACCTACGCCGAGGGCCTGGGGTGGGAGCTCCTGAACCTGACCTCGACCATCGGCGGCTTCCTCACCGCCGCGGGTGTGTCGGGCTTCCTCGTCGACATCGCGCTGCAGCGGCGCTTCTCCCCGAAAGGGCCGCGCAATCCCTGGGGCGCCGGCACGCTCGAATGGTCGATTCCCTCGCCCGTGCCCTCGTACAACTTCGCCGTGCAGCCGCGAGTCGAAGGGCGCGAGCCGCTGTGGCAGGAGGAGCGCGGCCCCGGCTATCTCGCGGGACCGGCGACGCAGCGCGAGATGCTTGTGACGAGCGCCGTGCGCGCGGAGCCGGAACAGGTGGTGATTCTGCCGGGCAACACTTGGTTGCCGCTCGTCGCCGCGGGGATCGTGGGCGCGTTCTTCGTCGCGGTGCTGGCGAAAGCCTACGTCCTCGCTCTGCTCACCGCGTGCGCGGCGACCGCGGCGTTCTTCGCCTGGGCGTGGCGCAGCGTCTCGCGCGGCGAGCCGGCGGTCGATGCCGGCCAGGGGCTGCGCCTGCCGCTGCACTTCACGCAGCCGCGCAGCCCCGGCTGGTGGGGCATGGCAATGGCGCTCGTCGCCGACGCCGCGCTCTACGCCTCGCTGCTCTTCGCGCACCTCTTCCTCTGGACGCTCGCGCCGTCGTGGCCGCCCGAGGGCCATCCCGTCCCGGAGCTGCTCGCGCCCGGCATCGCGCTCGCCGCGCTCGCCGCCAGCAGCGTCGCCTTCCACCTGCGGCACCACGCCGCGGCGATCGTGCTGGCCCTCGCGGCCGCGGTGGTGGAGTCCGGCGCGCTCCTCGTGAGCGGTCTCACGCCCTCGGCGCATGCGTACGGTGCCGTGGTAGCGATGCTCTGGACCTTCGCGGCCCTGCATATCGCCATCGCGGTCCTCATGGCCGCCTATGTCGTGCTGCGCCGCCATGCCGGGCACGCCGAGCGCCATGCCGAGCCGGTCGTCGCGCTCTTCTGGCACTACGTGGTCGGACAGTGGGCCGCGGGGTTTGTCGTCATCCACCTCCTTCCGCAGCTCCTTCCCACTTGAAGCTGGTTCTTCCCGTCGTCGTCCTTTTCGCACTTTCCGGCTGCGGCGAGGAGCACACCACGCTCGGCGGCGACCCGGAGCGCGGCCAGCTGCTCCTGCGGCAGTACGGCTGCTCGTCGTGCCACCACATCCCCGGCGTGGCCGGCGCGCGCGGAAATGTCGGCCCGCCGCTCGCCGGCGTGGCGCGGCGCGCCTACCTGGGCGGCGTGCTGCCCAACACGCCGGAGAACATGGCGCGCTGGATCCGCGGCCCGCAGCGCTTCGACCCCCGCACGCCCATGCCCGACATGCAGGTGACCGAGCCGCACGCGCGCGACATGGTCGCCTACCTCTACCGGGAGCGTTGAGCCATGCGCACTCTCATCGTGCTACTCGAGATCGCCATCGGCGCCCTGGTCGCCGGCGCCGCGTTCATCTTCATGGGGCTGTACGACGTCTCGGCGACGCAGCAGCACCTCGCGCCGACGTTCCACCTGCTGCAGACCGGCCTGCGGCAGTCGGTAAAGCACCACTCGAGCGACATCGCGGTGCCGCCGCTCGACGATCCGGCGCTCATCGCACGGGGGCTCGCCCATTTCCGCAGCCACTGCGTGCAGTGCCACGGCGCGCCCGGGATCGCGCCGCAGCCCTTCGCCCTCGGCCTGCGGCCGCAACCGGCGAACCTCGTGCACAGCGCGCGCGAGTGGAGCCCCGCGGAGCTCTTCTGGACGGTGAAGCACGGCATCAAGATGACCGGCATGCCGGCCTGGCGCTTCCGCATGATGGACGACGATATCTGGTCCGTCGTCGCGTTCCTGCGCACGCTGCCGACGTACACGCCGGAGCAATACCGCACGCTCGAGGCGCGAGCGCACGAGCACCGGCACGCGCCGCCGGCGGGCGCGCCAGACCCCGAGCGCGGCAAGCTCGCCCTCACCCAGTACGCGTGCACCACGTGCCACGCCATCCCCGGCGTGGTCGGACCCGACGCCCCGGTCGGCCCGCCGCTCGAGAATATCGGCACGCGCGAGTTCATCTCCGGCGGGCTCGCCAACACGCCGCAGAACATGGTGCGCTGGCTGCGCGCGCCGCAGGCCGTGAATCCCCTGACCGCCATGCCGGACCTGGGCGTAAGCGAGCACGACGCGGCCGACATCGCCGCCTACCTCGAGACGCTGAAGTGATGAGGCTCACCCTCGCCCCAACGCTGTGGCTGACGCATTTCCTCGCGGTGTACGTGGTCGCCACGCTCGCCTGTGAGCACGCGGCGGCGGGCGCGGCGGCCGCCACCGCGCTCGCCCTGGCGGCGTTCCTCGCGGCCGGCATCGTCGACTACCGACGCTGGCGCGCCTGGCGCGACGAGACGGCGGGCTTCATCTGCCTGGCGAGCCTGCTGCTGTGCGCGCTATCGGCGCTCGCGGCGCTGTGGGTCGCCTACCCGGCGCTGGTCCTTCCGGCCTGCGGGCTCTGAGCGCGGCGCGGCGTCGCCGTCGGCGATGTCGTGCTGCTCGTGCGCGTGCTCGAACATCTCGCGCCTCGCCTCCTCCACCGCCTCGGGGCGGTGGCGCTTGGTGTCGCGCGCCTCGCGGTGCGCGAAGATCTTGAAGAAAACGAGCGCCGTCACGACCAGGGCGAGGGAAGCAGCCTGCTGCAGCGTGATCATGGGATCGACCCACTGGATGAAGTGCTCGAGGAAGTGCACGCCCATGATCACGATCACCACGCTGATCACCTTGGTCTCGAGATCGTTCAGCGTCTCGACGCCCATCGCGACGGTGACGTTGAGCGGCGAGATGAACAGGCTGTAGAGCCCGACGCCGATCAGGTAGAAGAACACCGCTTTCAGCATCACGGTGACGATCTCGAGGAAGCGGATGGTGAGCTCGGCGGCCTCGACGTCGCCGCCGAATACGCCGCGCCAGGCGGCGTAGATGTTCTCCCCCGCGAGATAAGCGCCGAGGAGGAAGAGCGAGAACGCCGAGAGCAGCACCGCCACGACCGCCACGATCACGATGACGCGCGAGCGGCCGATCAGCCGGGCGAAGGGCGAGTCGTGACCGTCGGCGGGCGGGCTGCGGGGGTCGCGGGGCATTCTTCTCAGAGTCGCTCGAGCCGCGCGCCGTTCCCGTCCCGTGCGCGGCGCGCGTAGAGCAGCGTGAAGGGCGCCCCGGTCATGCCGTGCACCAGCACCGAGGCGCAGATGACGAGGCTCGCGAGCGGCCAGAGCCGCTCGTCGGGCACGTGCCGCGCGGCGAGCATCGCGTAGAAGAGCGCCGCCACGCCGATCGGGCCGAACCAGCCCGCAAAGAGCACGTCCCGCCGCGCCGGGAGATCGGGCATCAGGCGCGAGAGGAGCAGCACCGCGGGCAGCCGGCGCAGCAGGAGGATCAGCGCGGCGAGCGCCACACCCGGCAGCCCGAGCGAGCGCCAGCCCTCCCAGGGCACGAGCAGCCCGATCAGCACGAAGATCGGCAGCGTGAAGAATCCGTTGATCGCGTCCTGCACGCGCTCCTCGCGCACACGGTCGCGCTCGCCCACCGCGCGGCTGAACGCGAGCCCGCTCGCAAAGACCGCGAGGATGCCGTTCATGCCGGCAAGCTCCGCGGCGCCGAGGCTGAAGAGCGTGAGCGCGATCGTGTAGGCGAAGAACGATGCGACTTCGATCGTGTGGTGCGCCTCGGCCCACATGAGCAGGCGACCGGCCAGGTGCCCGGCGAGCGCTCCCGCGGCGATTGCGCCGCCGACCTCCCAGGCGAGGGTACGCGCGAGCCAGTGCGCCCACGCCTGCGGCGGGTCAAGCGCGATGAGCAGCAGCGGCAGCCACACGAGGGGGAAGGCGAGCCCGTCGTTCGCGCCCGATTCGCCGAGGAGCAGGTCCCGCAGGCGCTCGGGCAGGCTGCGCTCGGCGACGGACCCGGTGACGATCGAGGTGGCGACGATGGGATCGGTCGGGCACAGCAGCGCCCCGACGACGAGCGCGAGGAGCAGCGGCATGCCGAGCAGCGCCCAGACAAGGACCCCGCCCACGAGCGCCATGAGCGGCATGACGAGCACGAGCAGCGCTGCGAGCGAGCGCCAATGCCGCGCGAGAAAGCCCGGCGGCAGGCGCAGCGCGATCGCCATCAGCCCGACGGCGATGGTGAGGCGTGCCGCCTCCTCGACGATGCGCTGCTCGTCGCCCCAGCGTTGCGGATGCAGCACTTCGAGTCCCTGGGGCCCGAGCGCCACGCCCGCGAGCAGTGCGACGAGCGGTCCGCTCACCGGCAATCGTTCGAGCGGCCGCGAGGCGAGCCCGAGAGCGAGCACGAGCGCACCGATGAGCGCCAGGGAAACAGCGAGCTCGTGCATCTTCTCGCTTTGCAAGCTTTGTTCCCGGCGGCGGTATACCGATTGCTCGCTTGCGGCTATGCCAACGAAAGAGGAGATGTGCCCATGAGATACCTTACGACACTCGTCGCCGGCGTCGCGCTCGCCGGTTGCGGCACCATCTTCGAGGAAGACTGGAACAAGCTCACCCGGAACGTGCAGGAGTGGCGGCAGGAGAACGTGGGCGGCGAGCCGCGGCAAGCGCAGGTTACCCAGCCGCAACCGCGGGAGCAGGCGGCCCAGGCGCCGGCGCAGCCAGCGGCGCAGGGAGGCACCGCGCCGGACGCAAAGGATCAGCGGCTCGTCCGCCAGGTGCAGCAGGAACTGAAGGCGGAGGGCATCGACCCCGGCCCGATCGATGGCCTCTGGGGACCGAGGACCTCGCGTGCCGTGCGCCAGTTCCAGAAGCAGGCACAAATCGACGCCAGTGGACAGCTCGATGCGCGCACGCTCTCGGCGCTCGGCATCGCCGGCGACCAGACCGCCGCCGCGGGCGGGGGCGAGGCGCACGACGCGCGCCCTGCGGGAGCCGCCGGGACGCGCTAGCCGGGATTCGCCGGCGCGAGCGCTTCGCGTCGCTGCGCGTTTGCCGCAGGGGTCGACGCGGCTTCCTCGCGCGCCGGGGCGGTGTGCGCTGGCGCCCCGATGGGCGTGAACCGTGCGATGGCGAGGAATTCGGCTTCGCGCGTCTCGAGCATGAGTTTCTGCGCGAGCATCACCGCCGGGGTAGGAAGGCCGAGCGGCGCGGCGCACAGCCGGTAATACGCCTCGCCATCCTCGCCGACCGCTTCCACGTTGGCGACGGTGCCGACGCCGATGCGGTAGCGCCGCCCGCTGGGCGCCCGCACGGTGAAGGCGCGCGTACGTGCGAGATCGAGGCGCTGCGCGGTGTCGAGGCTGGCAACGAGGAGCGCGCCACTGCGCTCGGGAACGACGCGCCGCGCCAGGATCCCGGCCATCGCCAGCCGCAGGCGCTGCGCCAGCCGCTCGAGGACGGGCTCAACCGGCATGGATCGGCGGGACGAACACCGTCTCCTTCTCGCGCGGGTCGAAGCGCTCCTGCATGCGGCCCTCCGCGCCTTTTTCGACCCGGAAGGCCCGGTAGCCGCGGCGCACGAGCGCCTCGTAGATCGCCCGGGCCCGCGCCACCTGCTCGCGGCTTGCCGGATCCCACTCGGTAGTGGTATGCCCGCTCGGATCGAGCACCAGGAACTCGTTCATTGCACCCATTGTGATTTCTCCGTTGAATGGAAGGGTCGACTCCGAGGCATCATGAATCGACGTCGGCGCGGCTGTATGTCGCAAAACCTCCTTGCGGCGACTCACGATTCAATCGCTTTTCCGTGGGCGCGGCCGCGACGGGCCGTAGCGGCAGCCGCTAGGCGTTCCGGAAGCAGATCATTTCCTCGCCTTCCCCCTAAGCGCACGAGCCAGCCCAGCATGAAGATGAACGGATACAAGGCGTCTTAACGCTGCGTCGCGACTCTGGGCTTGGGAGGCTTCAGAGGATCGTCGGGGGTAGGCGGGCTGGGCTCGCAGGCGGCCAGCAGGGACGCCGCGAGAAGCGCCAGGAGTCTACTCGCCATGTCGGAGGTCCTCGCTTGGCGCGCCGCGCGCGAGCCACGCGGCGAACTCGGGCATGGCCTGCGCCATGCGCCAGTCTTCCAGCACCATGAGCGCGGCGGGACCGTCGGCGCGGAAGAGCAGCCAATCCTCGAAGGCTTCCGCGCATGGATCATCGCGTATGGCCTCCAGCAGGAGCTGGCGCTTCATGGCGAGGCCGATCGCGTCCGGCGTCTGATCGCGCTTGCGTGAGCGCCGGCGCCCTTCGGAGGCTTCGAGCGCCGCAAGCAGCGCGGCGCACAGCTCACGCGGGGACATCCGGGCGCCGGTAGCCGCGCTCGCCGGCCACGAGGTCGAGCTCGACGGTCTCTAGGTCCTTCGACAGCACTCTCTCGGGTGCAGAGGGGCGCAGTGCCATGAACACCTTCAGATAGCCGCGGCAGGAGTTGCAGACCTCGATCGCCCACTTCGGCGCGCCCTCCTGCGGCAGGAGCGAGCCGAGCTTCTCGTGCTCGGTGGTGCCGCAGAAGACGCACGAAAGCCCGTGCGCCTGCCAGGCGGCGCCGCAGCGCAGGCAGCGCAGGTAGCGCGTGCGCTCGACGCCGCACACCTCCGCAAAGCCCGGCCGCGCGCCGCAGATCGGGCAGCAGCTCCGCGTCCAGCCTTGCGGCACGCCCCAGCGCCGGCGACACGCGTGCAGGAGAGGAATGGGCATGGCGGAGGGG
Organism: Burkholderiales bacterium; assembly: GCA_035649175.1. Taxonomy (GTDB): domain Bacteria; phylum Pseudomonadota; class Gammaproteobacteria; order Burkholderiales; family SG8-39; genus SCGC-AG-212-J23. The sequence goes on from DASRKB010000244.1 coordinate 19,662, forward strand.
TCGACCCCCGCCCCGACGATGAGAGGGATATCGCGCTGATGGCCTTCCGTCGGCGGCACGGCACGGTCCCAATCCGGATTCGCGAGCTCCACAGCGAGCTCGCTCACCACCCGCTCAATGTCCTGCAGCGGCATCTCCTTTCCTCTCGGCGAGCCGCTGCGCCTGCCTCGCGGGCTCGATCGGCGCCGCCTCGGCCGGGATCAGCTTCGGCGTCTTCGCGTAGGGCTGGGAACCCGCGTGCATGACGACCGGGTCGCCGCGGTTGCCGACGTCGGCGCCCGGGCCGCCGCCGCGCACGCGCTCGGCTTCCGGGCTGGTGCAGCCGCCGAGAAGCACGAGCGCTAGGGCGGCGAATCTCACTGGCCGATCCCCTGAGGCGAGAAGACGATGAGCGTGCGCAGCAGGAAGCCGCCGCCGAGCGCGAGCGCCGCGGCCGTGGCGACGTGGCCCGCGCGGAAGCGCAGCGCAAGCGGCGCCAGGAAGCCCAGGATGAGCACGGCAGCGAGCAGGATGAGGTTCACCGCGCCGAGCAGCGCGCGGGCCGAGTCGCCGAGCGACACCACCAGCGCCACCAGGCCGATGAGAGCGACGACGAGCGCCTGCGCGTCGATCCGCTGCAGCGCGCGCATCCCGGGCAGCTCCCAGTGGCGCCAGCGGCCGAAGAGCACAAGGTACGCCGCCGCCATGGAGAGCGCCGTCAGCACGAGCAGCGTGCCGATGAGCGGCGTCTCGGACCAGATCGGGCGGCTGGTAAAGGCGAGGAGCGCGCCCTCGTAGCTCGCGACATAAAGGCCGAGGAGCAGGCCGATGATCGAGACTACCTTGCCGGGCAGGCTCGGAGGCCGCACGCCGAGCGACGAGAGTACCGCGCACAGGCCGAAACCCATCAGCACCCACGCCGCGGCGTTCAGCGGCGTCCACAACTGGATAAGCGGCATCCAGGTGTGGATCTCGACCAGCAGGTGCCAGAAGCGCTCGGGACGCGAGAGGTCGAAGATGAGCGCGACCGCGCTGATCGCGAGGCAGGGGAGCACGGTAAGGTAGCCCACGCGCGCGAGTGGCCGGTCGCGCTCGCGGCCGAGGAGATCGATGACCGCGGCGAGCACGTAGCACCCGCCCGCCAGCCCGCCGAAAAAGAAGTAGAGCACGACGAGCCAGCTCCAATGCGGGTGCGCGGTGAACCAGGCGCTCGAGGGCGCGTCGATCATGGCTCCTTCGTCCGGTTGCGGAAGTTGACGAGCGCGATCGCCCCGGCCACCAGCGCGCCGAGCCCGGAGAAAAGCGCGCTCATCGGCACGTTGCGGCTCGGGAGCTGCGGATCGGGGGGCAGCTTGTACACCTCGGGGCGGTCGACGAGGAGGAAGAAGGAGTTGAGGCCCCCGAGCATCTTCTCGTCGGCGCCGTAGAGGTAGGCGCGCTTCTCGCCGCCCTCATGGAGCTGCCCGACGCGCTTCGTCGCCCGCTCGCGCAGCTCCTTCACCGGGCCGAACTGGATCGAGTCGGTCGGGCACGCCTTCGAGCACGCGGGCTCCATCCCGTTCTGCAGCCGGTCGTAGCACAGCGTGCACTTCTGCGCCGTGTTCGACACGGGATTGATGTCGATCACGCCGAAGGGGCAGGCGGCGATGCACGCCTTGCAGCCATTGCAGACGTCGGACTGGATGACGACCGTGTCGAATTCGGTGCGGATGATCGCGTTGGTCGGGCAGACCTCCAGGCACCCCGCCTGCACGCAGTGCTTGCAGACGTCGCTCATGAGTAGCCAGCGGCCGTCCTTGCGGTCCTCGCTGAACTGCTCGATGAACTGCACGTGGCGCCAGTGCGTGCCGTCGAGCTTGCGCGTGTTGTCGTAGCTGTCGCCCGAAAGCGTGTTCTGCCCGCCCTCGGCGGCGGGAAGCTGGTTCCACTGCTTGCACGCCACCTCGCAGGCCTTGCAGCCGATGCAGACGGTGGTGTCGGTGAAGAAGCCCATGGGCTCCGCCATCACGCCCTCTCCACGTTGCATACGAAGGCCTTGCCCTCGTGGATGGAAACGTTCGGGTCGCCCACGAGCGAGCTCATCTCGTTCACCACGTCGCCCGTGACGACGCCCTCGTAGCCCCAGTGCCAGGGCATGCCGACCTGGTGCACGGTGCGCCCGTCGATGGTGAAGGGGCGGAGGCGCCGCGTCACGAGCGCCTTGGCGCGCACCTGGGCGCGCGGGCTCGAGATCCGCACCCAGTCGAGGTTGGCGATGCCCTTCTCGGCCGCGAGCTCGGGCGAGAGCTCGACGAAAAGCTCGGGCTGCAGCTCGGTGAGCCAGGGGTTCCAGCGGCTCATCGCGCCGGCGAGGTAGTGCTCGGTGAGGCGGTACGTGGTGATCACGTACGGGAACTTCGGGTCGCCGATGCTCGCCAGCGGGTTGCCGGCGGTCTTCCAGTACTTGTACACGGGGCTCGACTGCTGCTTGTAGACCGGGTTCCTCACCGGCGACTCGGCGGGCTCGTAGTGGGCGGGGAGCGGACCGTCCACGAGCCCGTTGGGCACGTAGAGCCAGCCGTAGCCGTCGGACTTCATGATGAAGGGCGCGGTGCCGGGCAGCGCGTCCATCCCAGTGGCGCCGGGCTTGCCCTTGTCGGTCGGCGGCTTCTCGAGCGGGAAGTCGGGCACGTCGTAGCCGACCCAGCGCTTCTTCCCCTCGTCCCACCACACGTACTTCTTGCGCTCGCTCCAGGGCTTGCCCTGGGGATCCGCCGAGGCGCGGTTGTACATGATGCGGCGGTTGGCGGGCCAGGACCATGCCCAGCCGAGCTGCGCCTGGCCCGGCGCGTCGGGCGGGTCGGGCTGCCGGTTGGCCGAGCGGTTTTCGTCGGGCTTCGGGAAGACGCCGCAATAGATCCACGAGGCGCAAGTAGTGGACCCGTCGTCCTTCAGCTCGTCGAAGCCGCCGAGGTGCTTTCCCGGCTCGTCGCTGGTGTAGCCGTTGATCTCCTTCAGGATCTTCGGCGCCGAAGGCTCGCCTGGCGGCGAGATCGGCTTGTCGGGCTCGAAGTCCCAAACCAGGTTCTTGAATCCCTCATCCCTCTTCTCGGAGGACTGGGCATAAAGCTTCTTCAGCCGCTTGCCGAGCTCGTAGGTGAACCAGTTGTCGGAGCGGCAGTCGCCGGGCGCCTCGGCGGCCTTGAAGTGCCACTGCAGCATGCGGAAGGTGTTGGTGAAGCTGCCGTCGTATTCGGCGACCTGGGCCGCGGGAAAGAAGAACACCTCGGTGGCGATGTCGGCGGTGCTCACCTCCCCCGCCCTCACCTCCGGCGCGTTCTTCCAGAAAGTGGCGGTCTCGTGGAGCCAGTTGTCCTTCACCACCAGCCACTCGAGCTTGCGCAGCGCCGAGCGCTCCAGGCGCGCGTTGAGCGAGGTCGCCGGGTTCTGGCCGATGCAGAGCATCCCCTTCACCCGCCCCTCGTTCATCGCGACGAACATCGGCATGTGCGAGTGGTCGCCGATGATCTTCGGGTGCCAGTCGTAGCCGAAGTCGTTCTCGCGCGTGGCAGCCTTCCCGTACATCGACTTCAGGTAAGACACCATGAACTTCGGCGTGTTGGCCCAGTAGCCCGTGGCCTGCGTTTCGGCGGCGAGCCACTCGGCGAGGCTTGCGTGCTGCGACATCGCCGAGGGATGCGCCATGTAGCCGTGGATCGAGTGGTACAGCGTGGGGATGTCGGTCGAGCCCTGGATCGAGCAGTGCCCGCGCAGCGCCATGATCCCGGCCCCTGGCCGGCCATAGTTGCCCAGCAGGAGCTGCAACAACGCGCAGCAGCCGATGACCTGCGGTCCGTTGGTGTGCTGCGTCCAGGCGACGGCGTAAGCGAAGGAAACCGTGCGATCCGCGCCGGAATTGTCCAGGATCGCGTGCGCCACGCGCTCGAAGACATCGCGCGGGCAGCCCGTGGCGCGCTCGACCATCTCAGGCGTGTAGCGGTGAAAGTGGCGCTTGAGGATCTGGAACACGCAGCGCGGGTGCTGGAGCGTCTCGTCGCGCTCCGCGGAAGGCGGCACGAGCACCTGCACGAGCTTGTCGTAGGGCGGTCCGCCGGCGGCGAGCTTCGCCGCGCGCTGCTGGGTCTCGTTCTGCTCGTCGCCCGCCTCCTGCTCGCCGGATTTCTGCGTCGCGCCGGTCCAGCCGGTGGACTTGCCCTGCGAGCGCGCGTACTGCCAGGACTTGTTCTCGTACTCGCCGAGGAAGCCGTTGTAGGGCCACTCCTTCACGTCCCCGGTGTACTTCATGAGGCCGGAGAAGACGCCCTCGAGCTGCTCGGTGTCGCGGAAGTCCTCCGAGATGATCGTCGCGGCGTTGGTGTAGTTGACGACGAAGCTGCGGAAGAACGGATCCTCGTTCCAGCGCGGGCTGTTCAGCATGAAGTTCACCAGCCCGCCGAGGAAGGCGATGTCGGATCCCGCGCGGATCGGGGCGTAGATGTCGGCCATCGCGCTCGTGCGCGTGAAGCGCGGATCGACGTGGATGATCTTCGCGCCGTGCTCGACCTTGGCCTTCATCGGCCAGCGGAACGCGACCGGGTGGTTCTCGGCCATGTTCGACCCCATGACCACGACGCAGTCGGAGTCGCGCATCGAGCGGTAGTGCATCGTGGCCGCCCCGCGTCCCAGGCGCGTCCCCAGACCGGGGACGCTGGAGCTATGTCATATGCGTGCCTGGTTCTCGATCGGGACGATGCCCAGGCCGCGCATCAGCTTCTGCTGGAGATGGTTCCACTCGTTGTCGAGCGTCGCGCCGCCCAGCGAGAAAATCGAGGTGCAGCAGTTGACGAGCTTGCCCTCGGAAGTCTTCTCCATGAAGGTCTCGTCGCGCGTCTTCTTCACGAGCTCGGCCACGCGGTCCATCGCGCGGCCGAGGTTCCACACCTCCCAGTCCGCCGCGCCCGGGGCGCGGTGCAGCACCTGCATCGGCCGGTTCGGGTTCACGTGGAGCTGGAAGATCGCCGCCCCCTTGGGGCAGAGCGTCCCCTCGTTGAAGGGGCTCCTCGCGTCGCCCTCGATGTTGACGATCTTTCCCTCGACCGTATGCACGAGCGTCGCGCAGCCGACCGAGCAGTACGGGCAGATGCTGGGCGTCGCCTTCGCGTCTCGGATGCGCAGCTGCTGCGCTCGCGCCCTGGCGGGCGCCAGGCTCGCGCCAACGGCGACGAGGCCGGAGAGCGCCGTGCCGCCGCTCCCGACAACCTTCAGGAAATCACGCCGGGAGACGTCCATCGTGAGCCTCGTGCGTATGGGAAGGCGGCTTCTCGCCACGCGTGCGTAGCGTGGCGGCGTCGCGGCAGAGCATGTACGCGCGGCCCGCGATGCTCAACGCCTTCCAGCGCGTGAAATACGTGAGCGTGCTCAGCCGCTTGGCCGTCTCGACCAGCTCATCGGTGCGCCGCTTCACGGTCCGGTGAGCGAGCAGGTTCCGTGCCTTTGACCACACCGGGAAATCCTATGCCCGCGCGCGCAGTTGCGTCACGTCGCCGGGCCGACCAATCGAGCTGTCGCTCTCCGACGGGATGCCGGTGTCGCCGATCGGCGCGCGCGTGTCGTACCGCTTCCAAACAGCGCCGCGCTGGCATGGCAAAGTAGCGGCCATGATGCCTTTTGGCCGTGGAACTTTCGCCGCGCTCGTCCTTGTCCTGATGGCAGGAGGCGCCTCGGCCGATGAGGGCGATTTCGCCGCCTGCGTGGCCCGGTTGCAGGGAACGGCGCGGGACGCCGGCATTTCGGAGCGCGTGGTAGACGAAGTGCTCGGGAGGGTGACGCGGCAGGAGCGTGTGCTCGAGCTCGATCGCAAGCAGCCGGAATTCACTCTGCCCTTCACCGAGTACTACAACCGGCGCGTCACGCCCGAGCGGGTTGCACGTGGCCGCGGGCTTCTCGCCAAGCACGCAGCGATGCTCCGCGACATCGAGCGGGACTTCGGTGTGCCAGCCAAGTACCTGGTGGCGTTCTGGGGCCTCGAGACGAATTTCGGCTCCAATTTCGGCGATGTGCCGGTTCCGGATTCGCTGACCACGCTCGCCTGTGATACGCGGCGCAGCGCCTTCTTCACCGCCGAGCTCCTGGAAGCGCTGCGCATCGTCGATGCCGGAGACATACCCGCCGCGCGCATGAAAGGCTCCTGGGCGGGCGCGATGGGACACGTGCAGTTCATGCCGAGCATCTTTCAGCACTACGCCGTCGACGCCGACCACGATGGGCGGCGCGATCTCTGGAGCAGCATCCACGATGCCATGGCATCCGCGGCCAACTTCCTGCGGGCCTCGGGGTGGGAGCGGGGCCTGCTTTGGGGCCGCGAGGTGCGCTTGCCCCGAGGTTTCGACTACCTGCTCGCCGGTCGTGACCAGAAGCGTCCCCTATCGGAATGGGCGAAGCTCGGGGTGACCGATGCTTCCGGGGGCGTCTTGCCGGACCTGACCATCCCCGCCGCCCTGCTGGTGCCTTCCGGTCACGCCGGTCCGGCGTTTCTGACCTACGGGAACTTCGACGTGATCATGCGATGGAACCGCTCGGAGTTCTACGCGCTCTCGGTGGGCCGCCTCGCCGATGAGATCGCAGGGGCGGGGCCCCTCTCCCGGCCCCCACCAGCGAACGCCATCCGCATCTCGCGCGAGCGCGTGCTCGAGCTCCAGAGCGATCTCAACGCGCTCGGCTACGACGTCGGCAAGCCCGACGGCATCGTCGGCCCTGTCACGCGTCGCGCCGTGAGCCGCTTCCAGCAGCAGCGCAACATGGTTGCGGACGGCCACCTCGACGCCGCCACGCTCGAGGCGGTGCGCTCGGCCGCCGTAGCGTCCGGCGCACCGGAATCGAGCGAAGAATCATTGTGACGACATACGGGCTAGCTCCGCCTTCAACGCGGCGAGCTCCGCCTCGAGGCGCGATATCCGCTCTTCGAGCGTCCCGGAAACGGGTGAAACCTCCTGCGCCGGCGTGCCGCTCAGGAGATGCGCCCAGCGGTTCTCGCGCGAGCCGGGGAGCCTTGGCAGCTCCACCACGAGCGGCCCATCCGGTCTGGCCGCGAGCTCGCGCAGGAAACCCTGGACCGCGGAGATGTCGGCGAAGCGGTGCAGGCGCTCGGTGCTGATGCGCAGCTCGCCGGCGGTCTGCGGGCCGCGCAGCATGAGGGAGGCGAGGAGCGCCGCGGACTGCGAGGGGATCTGCAGGACGCGCTCGAGATTGTGCGAGTAGCGCGAGACGCGCCCGCCGCTCGTTTCCATCACGAGGTTCAGGCGCTTCAGGTTGTCGATGCTCTCCTGGACCTCGGCCTCGGTAATCTCCATGACCGGCGAGCGGCTCGTCTTCTGGTTGCAGCCGGCGACGATCGCGTTGAGGGTCAGCGGGTACGTGTCGGGGACGGTGTGCTGCTTTTCGTAGAGCGTGCCGAGCACGCGCGTTTCGAGGAGTGAAAGCTCGCGGAGAGATTGGGCCATGCACCCATTATGGCGAGGGAGGCGGCGGCCTGCCGTCCGAAGGCCCCTTGAGCTCGACGCGGTTGCCTTCCGGGTCTTCGAGGTAGATCGACACGCCGTTGCCTTCGGCGCCGTAGCGCGTGCGGATCTCGCCGGCGACGACGTGGTGCTTCTTCAGGTGCGCGACGATCGCGTCCTGGTCGAAGGGCTCGACGCGGAAGCAGAGGTGGTCCATGTTCCGCCCTTCCCCTCCGGGCGGCGGGGCTTCGACGAGATCGATCATGGAGCTGCCGGCGCGGAGATGGGACATGCGGAACTCGGGGCGGTAGGCCACGTGGACCATGCCGAGGACGTCGCAGTAGAAGCGGCGCATGGCCTCGATGTCCTTCACGCGCAGGACCACGTGGTCGATGTTGCGGACGCGGATCACGGCCTGTCATTCTCCCCGCGCTAGGATGGGCTGTCACTTATCACGGGGATCGGCCATGGAGGCGCGAAAGGAGGATCGAGAGCAGGAGCGGGAAAGCGTGCTGGAGCAGCTGCAGGACTGGCTCGAGAAGCCGATGCTCGTGCTGTCCTTCCTGTGGCTCTCTCTCCTCGTGGTGGAGCTCGCCTGGGGCCTGAACCGGGCGCTCTTCGTCCTCGGGCAGGCGATCTGGGTGGTTTTCATCGCGGAGTTCGCCCTGTCCCTGTGGCTCGCGCCGAAGAAAACCCGCTATCTGACGAGCAACTGGCTCAAGGCCGTGTCGCTCGCGCTGCCGGCGCTGCGCGCGTTCCGCATCCTGCGCTTCGCGCGCGTGGCGAAAGTCGCGCGCGGCACGCGGCTCCTGCGGCTCGTCGGGTCGGTGAACCGGGGCATGAACGCGCTGGGCAGCGCGCTCAGCCGCCGCGGCTTCGGCTACGTCCTGGGCCTCACGCTGATCGTAGTCTTCGTCGGCGCCGCGGGTATGTACGCGCTGGAACGCGATGCGCCCGGCGGCGGCTTCGACAGCTACGCAACGGCGCTCTGGTGGACCGCGATGATCGTGACGACGATGGGCTCGGAATACTGGCCGAAGACCCCGGACGGGCGGGTGCTGTGCCTGTTCCTCGCGCTGTACGCCTTCACGGTGTTCGGCTACGTCACCGCGACGCTCGCGACGTTCTTCATCGGTCGCGAAGCGGCGACAGGCGACGCCGGCCTCAGGGCGGAGATCGCGGCATTGCGCAGCGAGCTCGCGCGCCTGCGCGGGTAGAATCGCCGCGTGGCAAAGCGCCGTTCCTTTCTGAAGCGGTTCCTCTGGTACGCGTTCCTTCTCGTCCTGCTCGCCGGGGCGTCGTGGACGCTTTACCTCGACTTGCGCGTGCGCGACGAGTTCGAGGGCCGGCGCTTCGCGCTGCCGGCGCGCATCTACGCCCGGCCGCTCGAGCTGCACGAGGGTGCGCGGGTGCCGCTCGAGGCGCTGGTGCAGGAGCTCAAGGACCTCGGGTACCGCGACGTGCCGCGCGAGAGCGAGTACGGCTGGTACGTGCGCTCCGCCGAGGGGCTCGAGATCGCCATGCGGCCCTTCGTGTTCTGGGACGGCATGCAGGCGCCCGGGCGCGTGCGCGTCTCCTTCGACGGCAACCGGGTGGCGGGAGTGCGCGACGCGCAGGGCAAGGGCGTGTCCCTTGCGCGCCTGGAGCCGGTGCCGATCGGCGGCATTTACCCCGCGGGCAACGAGGACCGGGTCCTGGTGCGCCTGGGCGAGGTGCCCAAGCATTTCGTGCAGACGCTGATCGCGGTCGAGGACCGGCAGTACTTTACCCACCACGGCTTCGACCTGCGCGGCATCGCACGCGCGGCGTGGAGCCTCCTCGAGGGCAACGTGCAGGGCGGCAGCACGCTCACCCAGCAGCTCGTGAAGAACTTCTTCCTCACGCGCGAGCGCACGCTCGAGCGCAAGGTCACGGAGCTCGTGATGGCGGTTCTGCTCGAGATGCACTACTCGAAGGAGGAGATCCTCGAGACCTACCTCAACGAGGTGTACCTCGGCCAGGACCGCGACCGCGCGATCCACGGGGTCGGGCTCGCGTCGCAGTTCTACTTCGGCAAGGAGGTGCGCCACCTGAGCGTCGCGGACTCGGCGCTGCTCGTCGGCCTGCTGAAAGGCCCGGCGCACTACGACCCACACCGCAATCCCGCGCGCGCGCTCGAGCGACGCAACCTGGTACTGCGCCAGGTGAAGGACGAGGGCTACATCACCCTCGAGCAGTACTCGCGGGCGCGCGCCGCCGGGCTCGCCGTGAGCCCCAAGCCGCAGACCGGCACCTCGCCCTATCCCGCTTTCCTTCAGCTCGTGCACCGGCAGCTGCGGCGCGACTACGACGAGAAGGACCTGCGCTCCGAGGGCCTGCGCATCTTCACTACGCTCGACCCGAGCGCGCAGCGCGCGGCCGAGGCCGCGCTGACGAAGCGGCTGGAGCTCTACGACCGCGAGAAGCGCTTCGGCAAGCCGGGGCTCGAGGGCGCCGTGGTGATGACCGACCCGCAGAGCGGCGAGGTGCAGGCGCTGGTCGGCGGCCGCGACCCGCGCTACCGCGGCTACAACCGCGCGCTCGACGCGGCGCGTCCGGTCGGAAGCCTGCTGAAGCCCGCCATCTACCTGACGGCTTTGAGCGAGCCGGCGAAGTACAACCTCCTCACGCGCATCGACGACGGTCCCTTCGTGTGGAAGAGCCGCGGCGCGAAGGACTGGAAGCCGGCGAACTACGACTACAAGCACCACGGCGAGGTCCCGCTGCGCACCGCGCTCGCGCAGTCCTACAACGTCGCCGCGGCGCGCCTCGGGACCGAGCTCGGCGTCGAGCGCGTCATCGCCAACGTGCGCAAGCTCGGCGTCGAGCGTCCGATGCAGCCCTACGCGGCGACGCTGCTCGGCGCCACCGAGTTCAGCCCGCTCGACGTCGCGCAGATGTACCAGACCATCGCCACCGGCGGCTTCCGCACGCCGCTGCGCGCGATCCGCGAGGTCACCACGCAGGACGGCGTGCCGCTCAAGCGCTACGCGCTCGCGGTCGAGCAGGCCTTCGCGCCGGAACCGATGTACCTCCTCACCGCCGCGATGCAAGCCGTGGTGCGCGAAGGCACGGGCCAAGGGCTCGCCGGGTGGCTGGACCCCGAGCTCGGCATCGCGGGAAAGACGGGCACGACCGACGAGCAGCGCGATGCCTGGTTCGCGGGCTTCTCCGGCGACCGCCTCGGGGTGGTGTGGCTCGGCTACGACGATAACCGCGCGGCGAAGCTGACCGGCTCCGCGGCGGCGCTGCCGGTATGGGGCGAGATGATGGCAGCGCTGCACCCGGAGCGGCTGGACGTGCCCAAGCCCGAAGGCATCGAGCGCGTGTGGATCGATCCGGAGACCGGCCTGCGCGGGCCGGGCTGCCCCGGCGCGCTCGAGGTTCCCTTCGTGCAGGGCTCGGCGCCCGACGGCCGCGCGGCATGCGCGGACGGCCAGGCGGTCGAACGCGTGAAGAGCTGGCTCGAGCGTGTCTTCGGCAGATGAGGAAGGCGCTCCTGCTTCTGATTCTCGCTTCGGGATGTGCAACCGTCCCTCCTCCGGAAGGGGCGCCGGAGAGCGAAGCCCCCGCCCCTCAACCTGCTCCCGAAGCAGAAACACCCAGACCTTCGGAGAACCTCGCCGTAGCTGCGCTCATGACCAGCGCGCGCGCCGACATGGACGCGAACCGGCTGGGAAGCGCGGCCGCCACCATCGAGCGCGCGCTGCGCCTCGAGCCGCGCAACGCGCGGCTCTGGCACGAGCTCGCCCGCGTACGCCTGCGTCAGGGCGAGTACGCGCAGGCCGAGAGCACCGCGGCGCGCTCCAACACCTGGGCCGGCTCGGACAGCGAGCTGCGCGCCGCAAACCAGAGCATCATCGAGCAGGCGCGCTCCGCGCGAGGGCGCTAGGCGTAGCTGCGCCGGTCGTAGCCGATGCGCCGGTCGGTGGCGACCGGGATAATGCGCTTGCGCCGCTCGCTCGCCACGCGGCGCTCGTGGCCGCCGGGGCCGTAGGCATAGTCCGCCGCGCGATAGTTGGTGATCGCGCAGACCGCCAGCAGGCCGATGCCCGCGACGATGAAGAAGTTGCGCGTCGCGATGTCGCCGGCGAAGCCGAAGAGCCACGGCATCACGATCCACGATGCGGCCATGACCGCCTCGAGCACCCCGTGCACGCGGAATGGGATCCACTTCAGCGCCCCGAGCGGGTAGCGGGTCACGAACGAAGCCACCAGGTAGGCAATGCCGATGATGCGCGCCAGGCTCGCCGCCGTCTGGCTCTCGAAGCTGAAGAAGGCCGGGGCGGCCAGGAAAGCGATGGCGAGCAAGTAGTCTAGGACGCCGTGGGTGGTCGGGCTGAGAATCTTCATCATGGCCGGATGCTCCGTAATGCGTGGTCGGACCATCGCGTCGCCCGCAAGCGTCATACCCGCCGGGGGAGGAACGGCGCTTGCCGTACTTGGCGGATGGTACTTTTCGCCAGCCTTCTCGCGACTGCGGCCCTGTTAGTTGCCGCCGGCTATGCGCAGCACCGGATCCCGTTCCATACCAGCGGACGACCGGCGGGCGGTGATCCTCTTCGTGAAACGGGCACGCGGCGAAGGCCGGTCCTGACGGGCTCTTGCCCTACCATGGCGCCGTGCCCGGCGCCTACCAGTACCTCCCGCTAGAGCGCGTCGTCTTCGGCAAGCCGGCCGCAGAAGCGGCGGCCGAGGAAGCCGCGCGCATCGGCGCCAAAAGGGTCTTCGTCGTCTCCTCCAAGACGCTGTCGCGCAAGACCGATGAGATATCCAGAATAAGAGGTTCCCTGAAATCCGCTTTTGCCGGCCTCTTCGATGAATGCATAGCGCACACGCCCTGGCCGAGCGTGCTCGATGCCGCGGCGGCGGTGCGTGAAGCGAAGCCCGATCTCATACTGACCGTGGGCGGCGGCACGCCGATCGACACGGTGAAGATCCTTCAGATTCTCCTCGCCCACGAGGTCACCGACCTCGCGGGGATGGAGAGCCTGCGCAGCGCCACGAAGCCTTCACCGGTGCGCCAGGTCGTGATCCCCACCACCCTGTCGGGCGCCGAGTTCTCGAACATCGGCGGCGGCACCGACCCGCGCACGAAGCTAAAGCATTCCTTCAGCGGCGCCGACGTCGGCGCGCGCGCGGTGATCCTCGACCCGGCGATTACGCGTCACACCCCGGAGTGGCTGTGGCGCTCGACCGGGATTCGCGGCGTGGACCACGCGGTGGAGGCACTGCTCTCCATCGAGGCGAACGCGTACTGCGACGGCCTGGCCCTGCATGCCCTTCGCCTTTTCTCAGAGCATCTTTCAGGGACAAGTTTCGAGGATCGTCTTGCCTGCCAGCACGCGTCCTGGCTTGCCGCCTCGACCATCGGCCGCGTGCCCTACGGCGCTAGTCACGGCATCGGTCACGCGCTCGGCGCGGCGGCGAACGTGCCGCACGGCCACACGAGCTGCGTGATGCTGCCGCACGTCATGCGCTACAACGAGCCGGTTTCCGCGAAGAAGCAGCTTCTCGTCTCCGAAGCCCTCGGGGCGCCCGACCTCCCCGGCGCTGACGCGGTGGCGCGGCTGATCGCCGACCTAGGCCAGCCTTCGACCCTGAAAGCGGTGGGCGTGAAGCGCGAGCAGATCGGCTTCATCGCCGACGCCGCGCTCAAGAACCGCTGGGTGCAGACCAACCCGCGGCCCTTCTCTCGAGAAGAGATGATGGCGCTGCTCGAAGCGGCGTACTAGAGGCGGGTCGCCGCCGCTACGAAACGGCGGCCGTTAGCGCGAACGGCCGACGGTGTCGGCGGCGTGCGCATCGCGCCGGCCGAGCGGCTGTCTGCCGCCGTGCGTGGTGTCCTTGCGCGTCTGACGCTCCAACTCGGCGTTCACTTCGGCGCCGATCAGCACCGCGTAGGCACTCAACAGGAACCACATGAGCATGATCACCACCGCCCCCGCCGCCCCGTAGGTCTCGTTGTAGTTGCCGAACTTCGTGACGTAGAGGGAGAAGAGCGCGGATCCCGCGATCCATAGAACCGTGGCGATGACGGCGCCCGGGGTCACCCACGCCCATCGTGCCGGCGGCCGGCTCGGGCCAAAGCGGTAGACGATGGCGAGGGCGAGGATCATTGCCAGCGCGAGGATCGGCCATCGCGCGTAGGCGACGACGTTCTGAAGGACGTCGCCCAGGCCGATCATGCCGATCACGGCCGGCAGCGCCACCACGGCACCGATGGCGACGAGCACGCCGAAGATCGCCCCCAGGGTGAGGAGGAGCGCGGTGCCGTAGAAGCGGAGGACACCTCTTTCTTCTTCCTCGTCGTAAGCGACGTTCAGCGCCTCCATGAGCGTGCGCACGCCGGCGGAAGCGCTCCAGAGCGCGAGCAGGACGCCGGCGATCGCCCCGAAGCCGAGCGCCGTGCCGCCGGTGCTCGTGAGGCTGTGAAGCTGCTTGAGCAGGATCTCCGCCGCCTGCGGCGGCAGGATGGCGCTCAGCGAGGCGACATGGCGCTCGACCTGCTGCGGGTCGAACGCGATGCCGTAGATGGCGACCATGGCGACCAGCGCAGGGAAAACGGCGAGCAAGCCGTAGAAGGCGACCCCGGCCGAGATGATCGAGAGCCGGTCCTCCTTGATCTGGTCCTTGAGCCGCCACGCGATATCGCGCCAGCCGGGACGCGGGATGTCGCGCGGCGACTGCGCGCTGCGCCCGCGGCCGGAATCGCGCCAGTCGCCGTTTGCGGTATGCGCCTTAGCCACCGCCCGGGCCCCGGCGAGGCGGCTGGCCGGCGCCGGTGGCGCCTACTGCCTGCGCCGGTGTCGCCGGCTTCGGCGTGCCTTGAGACTGATTCTTGACCGCGTCTTTGGCCTTTTCGAACTGCTCTCTGCCGAGCTCCTTCGCCTGACCGGCGAGCCGGTCCCGCTGCTCGCCCATCAGCTCGTCTTCCTTGCGCGTGCGAGGCAGCGCCGCCGCGATGACGGCGCCGATCGCCAGGCCGACTGCGCCGAGCGCGAGCGGATGGTCGCGCATCATGGAGTCGTAGCCGCCGCGCGCGCGCTCGTAAGTCTCCTTCGCGCTGGCAGCCGCGCCGGAGATGCGCTCACGCGTCGACTGGGCGGTGACCGAGAGCGTTTCCTTCGCGTGCCCCATGCGCTCCCTTGCGCCCTGCCACGAAGATTCCGCGGATGAGAGCGCGTCACCCCCGCTCCTTCCCGTAGCCATCAGCCAGGCGAGCCCGATGCCCATGAGCGCGACCGGCATAGGGTTGTTCTTCGCCTGGTTTCCGAGGTTCTGCACGAACTCCGTGCCGCCGTTGTGGCGCAGGTAGTCGATACCCCGGTCCATGAGCTGGCCGGGGGTCAGGCGGCTCTCGATCGCGCTCAGCGTCTCGTCCATGTGGCTGCGCGTGCGCTGGATCTCGGCCTGGATCTCCTCCGGCCGGCGTTCTCCGTTGTGCTTCATCGTGCGTGCTCCTTCGCGAGTTCGACGTCCCGGCGTACCTCTTGCATGGTGCGCTCGGGCTTGAGATTCGTGGTCTTCATGTTGCTGCGTCCCTTCCCGAGCAGGATTGCGCCGGCGATCATGACCACGACGCCGACGATGAGCGGGCCGAGCCAGACGCCGTGCGGGTCGGGCAGCATCATCGCGAGCCCGACGGACGCGGCGGCGAGCAGCACCAGGAATCCGGCGTACAGCACGAGCGCGCCCGCGGCGATCTCGACCACGCCGCTCTGCACCTGCGACACCTTGTCGGTGATCTCGGCCTTGGCGAGCTCGGCCTCCTCGCGGAAGAGGTCCAGCGTCTCCCGCCACAGGTCAGAAAAGAGGCCAGTGAGAGAGCGATTGTCGCCCTCCAGGGAGGGCCGTTCAGGGGCGAAAGTCTGGGGCATTGAGCTCTCCTTGATTGTCGGGGCTGCTGCTCTTCAGGAAGCGCACGGCGAGGAAGCCCGCCGCGACGGCGGCGCCCAGGAAGAGCGCCGGCTGGGAGCGCGCGAAGCGCTCGGTCTCGCCCAGCATCGCGTCGAGGTCCTTGCTGCGCAGGCTGCTCGACATGCGCTCGAGCGCGTCGGCGGCCTCGGTCGCGAGCCGGGCGGTCGTGGGATGCTGGCCGCCGTCGATCTGCTTCGCGGCGTTGCGCAGCGCGCCGGCGAACTCGCCGACGCCGGACGTGGCATCTCTCAGGACCCCGCTCGCCTGCTCCTTCGCGGCCTGGGACGCATTTTGCAGTGAACCTTGTGTTGCCATGACGTCTCCTCGTGCATGAATGCACGCCAAGGCAGCAAGTACTAGGCCTGCGCCTCCAGCCACTGCGTCTCGACCTGCTCGAGCTCGCGCGCCACGTACGCCTGGTCGACGAGGAGATTGCGCACGGCGGCCTCGTCGCCGTAGGTCGCGGGATCGGCGAGCTTCGCCTCGATCTGCGCTTTTTGCGCGTTGAGCTTCGCCATCTTTTCCTCGAGCCGCTTCAGGCGCTGAGGATTGGTCTTGGCTTTCTTCGGCGGCGCGGCCGCCGCCTTCCGGACGAGCGCAGGCTTCTCCTCCCTGGGCGCGCCGAGCAGCGAAGCGCGATAGTCGTCGAGGTCGCCGTCGAACTCGCGCACGGCGCCCTCCCTGACGATGAGGAGCTGCTCGGTCGCCGCGCGCAGCAGGTGCCGGTCGTGCGACACGAGCACGAGCGTCCCCTCGAACTGCGCGAGCGCAACGGTGAGCGCCTCCCGCGTCTCGAGGTCGAGATGGTTGGTCGGCTCGTCGAGAAGCAGCAGGTTCGGCCGCTGCCAGACGATGAGCGCGAGCGCGAGGCGCGCCTTCTCGCCGCCGGAGAAGCTCTCGATCGGCCCGGTCGCCATGTCGCCCGGGAAGTTGAAGCTGCCGAGATAGCTGCGCAGCTCCTGCTCCTTGACGTGGTCTTCGCAGATCCTCTTCAAGTGCCACAGCGGCGACTCGTCGTCGCGCAGCATCTCCACCTGGTGCTGGGCGAAATACCCGATGACCACGCCCTTGTTGAACGTGGCGCTGCCGCCGAGCGGCGCGAGGGCGCCGGCGATCGTCTTGATGAGCGTCGACTTCCCCGCGCCGTTCACGCCGAGCAGGCCGATGCGTGCCCCGGACCGCAGAGAGAGGGTTACGTCCTTCAAGACGATCTTTTCTCCATACCCCGCGCAGACTTCCTCGAGCACGAGCAGCGGGTCGGGGGAGCGCTCCGGCTCGCGGAACTCGAAGGAGAACGGCGCGCTCACGTGCAGAGGGGCCAGATCCTCCATCTTCGCCAGCATCTTCATGCGGCTCTGCGCCTGGCGCGCCTTGGTCGCCTTGGCGCGAAAGCGCTCGATGAACGACTGCAAATGTGCGCGTTCGCGCGTCTGTTTCTCGATCAGATTTTGAGTAAGAAGCACAGCCTGCGCGCGCTGCTTCTCGAAGCTCGAGTAATCGCCGCTATAGCGCCGGAGCTTCTGCTGGTCGATGTGCAGGATGGTCTTCACCACGCCGTCGAGGAAGTCGCGGTCGTGGGAGATCACGATCAGCGTGCCGGGATAGGCCTTGAGCCACTCCTCGAGCCAGAGGATCGCGTCGAGGTCGAGGTGGTTCGTCGGCTCGTCGAGCAGGAGCAGGTCCGAGGGGCGCATGAGCGCCTGGGCGAGGTTGAGCCGCATCCGCCACCCGCCGGAGAAGCTCGATACCGGCATGGAAAGATCGTTGAGAGAAAAACCCAGGCCGGTAAGAAGCCTTTCGGCCCGGGAGCGGACCGTGTAGGCGCCCGCGTCGGCGAGCGCGGCATGCAGCTCGCCCATGCGGCTTCCGTCTTCGGTTTCCGAAAGCTCTTGCTCGAGACCCCTGAAGACGTCGTCGCCGTCGATCGCGTACTCCACCGCCGGCCGCTCGATCGCCGGCGTTTCCTGGGCGACGTGTGCGATGCGCCAGTGCGCGGGAAAGTCCACGTCCCCTTTGTCGGTGTGCAGCTCGCCGCGCAGCAGCGCGAACAGGCTCGACTTGCCCGAGCCGTTCGCGCCGATGAGACCGACGCGGTCGCCCGGGTTGAGCGTCGCGTCCGCGCTCTCCAGCAGGAGCTTCGCGCCGCGCCGGAGGCTGAGCTGCGAAAAGCGGATCATCCGTAGGGCGTGCCGTCGCGGCGCCGCCGGAAGGGATAGGCGAGCTGGCCGAGGTAGTCCTCGGGCGGCTGGAACTTCACCGTGCCGTAGCGCCGCGGCCAATGCCCCGGCATGTGCGCGGTACCGAAGAGCCGATCGAGCGCGGGGAGGAAGGCCGCGAAGTTCTTGTCGAGCCCCTCCTCGTCCGACGTGTGATGCCAGTGGTGAAACTCAGGCGTGGCGACGAGCCAGCGCAGCCGCGGCCAGCGCCAGCGCACGTTGGCGTGGATGAACACCGCGTGGAAGGAGACGAAGACGAGGTAGGCATACAGCGCCGGGGGCGCGAAGCCGAGGAGGAAAACCGGCAGGAAGGCCGCCGCCCGCGTCACCAGCACGTCGACGATATGCATGCGCGAGCCGGCGAGCCAGTCGAGCTCCCGGCTGGAATGGTGGATGGCGTGGAAGCTCCACAGGAAGGGCACGCGGTGGAACGCGCGGTGCACCCAGTAGGTGACCAGGTCGACGAGCAGCACGATCTCGAGGAACTGCAGCGCGAGCGGCTGCGCCGCCACCGCCCGCTGGAAGTCGGGGTCGACCGCCCACGCGAAGATCGCCTGCGCCGGGATCATCGCCGCGAAGGAGATGAGCTGCACCCCGGCGTGGCTCACGAAGAAGTGCTTGAGGTCGGTCTGCCAGCCCAACCGGAAGATGCGCTGCTTGCGCAGCGAGAAAAGCCGCTCCAGCGGGATGAAGATGAGGCCGAGCACGAGGAGCTCCAGCACGAAGTAATCGAGCCCGGCAGCGAAGGCGCGGTGCCCGTCGATGCCGAGGGGTTCGGCCTCCGCGCCCCCCATAAGGAGCGCGACCGAGCCGAGCGCGATGCCGAGCAGCCCGTGCATCTTGGCGCGCAGGAGCAGCACGCCGGCGGCGCCGAGCGCGAAGGTGGCGAGGATGCAGGCGAGAAGGATCCCCCGGAAGAGCGGCAGGTTCGCCTGGTAGAAGGGCAGCGCGTCGCGAGTCACCAGCAGCTCGGGCATCAGGAAGCACAGCTCCGCCAGCACGCAGAGCATGCCGAGCACGCCCGAGGCGACCGCAGCCCTCTTTCCAAGACTCACGGAGAAAGAACCCTATCGAGAGTCCGGTTCAGCCAGCCGCTCAGCGTGCAGAAGTGCCGGTCGTGCGGCGCCGCGTGGTGCCGGCCGTGCGCCGCGGGCGGCAGGATGAGCCGCAGCCGTTGCGCCGCCCGGACGATCGCGGGAACACTGCGCGCGTGCGCCCACTTGTGGCACTGATTCGCGGCAACGAGTCCGATGGCGGTGAAGAACAGGATCTCGTTCTGGAAAAGAAAGAGCGGAGAGGCGCCGAGCGCCGAGGCGCCGTTGGTCTCGACGAAGTCGTGCCGCGTCATCGCTTGGGGATCATCGTGGTGCTCGCGGAAGGGCCGGATCAGGATCGGGCCGAAGATCGGGGTCCTCTCGCTGCCGAAGCGGTCGAGCGTCCAGTGCACCAGGCCGCTCAGGAGGTCCGCGATCAGCCACCCGAGAATCGCCGATACGAAGACGCCGGGCGGCGACAACGGAAGGCTGAGTGCGTTGAAAACCACCAGGACCGGAAAGAGCGCGACGCCGAGGAGCTCGAGCGCGCGCTGGGCCGGCGGATAGGCCAACCTACTCCACTGCCTCCCGGTAGAGGCCGAGAGCCTCGAGCACCGGCCGATCGGTGATCGAGAAGAGAATTGCGTCCTCGGCGCCGGTGGCTTCGTGCGCCTGCCGCGCCCAGGAGGGAATGGCGACGATATCGCCCTTGTCCCACTCGAAGACTTTGTCGCCGACCGCGCTGCGGCCTTTGCCCTGGCGCACGCAGAAGACCGAGCTGGCGGCGACGCGGTGGGCCTTCAGCTTCTCGCCCCTGCGAATCATCTGCACCTTGCAGCCGATGGTGGGCAGCACCGGCCCGCCGGTGAGCGCATGCGTGTACTCGAGCGCCACGCCTTCATGCGGGTTGCCTTCGCGCTCGCGCAGCGCGTGCAGCGCCTCTAGCGTCTGGTCCCAGGAATAGAGCATGAGCGGCGAGAACCTCGGCCTGGACGTAATCCAGGTCGGCGCGAGGCGCCCGTGTCCATACTCTTCACGAGAACCATTGACCGGCTTGGTCGCCGGGGCGCGCCACTCGGCGTTCATCTCGAAGAACATCGCGTTCAGCGACTTGACCAGGGGCACGTCGAGCCCGTCCATCCACACAACGGTCTCCTGCGTCTCGTTGCCGTGGTCGTGCCACTGCCAGCTCGGCGTGAGGACGAGGTCGCCCTCGCGCATGACCACCTTCTCGCCCTCGACCGCGGTATAGGCACCGTTTCCCTGCATGATGAAGCGGATCGCGGCAGGCGAATGCCGGTGCGCGCGAGCGGTCTCGCCCGGCAGCAGCACCTGCACCGCCGCGATGAGCGTGCTCGTCGTCGCCCACTGGCCGTCGAGGCCGGGGTTGAAGAGCTGCATCGCGCGGCGCTCGTCGCCCACCGGGACCGCGATCGCGGATTGCTCGACGACCGTTTTCAGGAGGGACCACTTCCACTGATATGGCACGGCATCCGGGCGGGGATGCGGCGTCATCTGGCTCGCGATTTCCCACAGCCCCCACATGTGGTGCTCGTGGATCAGCTTGTGGAAGGCGTCTTCGGGGCCGCTTCTTCCGATTCCCGGGGCGTTCATGCCCCAATCCTACTCTAGAAGACTGATTTGACGAGCACCGACGGAAGCCAGGTCGCAAGCGAGGGGAAGAAGATGACGAGCAGCAGCACCGCGAGATCGCCGAGGAAGAAAGGCACCGAGCCCTTCAGCACCTGCACCACCGGGATCTTTGCGGTGCCGCTCACGGCGAAGAGGTTGAGGCCCACCGGCGGCGTGACCACGCTCATCTCGACCGCGAGGGTGAGCATGATGCCGAGATGGATCGCGTCGACGCCCAGCGCCGAGGCCACCGGGAAGGCGACCGGCATGGTGAGCAGCACCATGGCAATGCCGTCGACGAACATGCCGAGGATCAGCAGCACGCCCATGAAAGCGAAGATGAACCCGAGCGGCGTGAGCCCGGTTCCGGTCATCGCCGCGGTGATCTGCTGCGGCCAGTACAGGTTGGCCGCGAGGAACTGGAACACTCCCACGCTGCCCACCAGGAACAGCACCACCGCGGTGAGGTTCAGCGCGCGCGCCGCCGTCGGGACGAGGTGGCGCAAGAACTCGCGCGGCGCGGTGAGGAAGCCGTAGACGAAGGCGTAGCCGCAGGCGGCCGCCGCCGCCTCGGTGGGGGTGAAGAGCCCGCCGTAGAGCCCGCCGAGGATCACCACCGGCATGCCTAGCGCGGGCGCCGCCCCCAGGAACTCGCGCGCCAGGCGCCGTCCCTCGAAAGTGCCGCGCGGCAGCTTGAAGTACCAGGCGATGGCGATCACGCTGATGATGTTGCCGGTCGCGAGCAGCAGGCCCGGGATCACCCCGGCGAAGAACAGCGCCACGATGGAGGTCTCCGTGACGATGCCATACAGGATGAGGATGATGCTCGGCGGGATCAGCATGGCGATGCCGCCGGCGGTCGCCACCAGGCCCGCGGAGAGCCAGTCGGGATAGCCGCGCGCGCGCATCTCGGGGATCGCGATCACCGCCATCGCCGCCGCCATGGCCACGCTCGAGCCCGAGATGGCGCCGAAGAGCACGCAGGCGACCACGGTGGACACGCCGTAGCCACCCGGCAGCCAGCCCACGAGGGAGTCGGCGAAGCGGAAGAGCTGCGCCACCAGCCCGGTGCGCTCCATCAGGAAGCCCGCGAAGATGAACAGCGGGATCGCCATCAGCGAGTAGCGGCTGATGAAGCTGAAGAACGCGCGGAAGATCACGGTCGGCTCGAGCAGCGGGTCGACCAGGATGTAGGCCGCGCTGGCGGCGCTGAGCGCGATGCCGATCGGCACCGAGAGCAGCAGCAGGACCAGGACCACGATTCCGACGATCGCCATGCGTTCTTGTCGTTTTCTTTGCGCTGCGGAGCGCTAGTCCGGCGCGGGCGCCGCGTGCGACCCCGGCTCCTCGGGCACGGGTCGGCCGCGCAGCTTCTGGATGGCGAACCAGATCTGGAAGACCATCGTCACCGCCATGAGCGCGAAGCCGATCAGCAGCGCCCACAGGAACGGGGCGAGCGGGAAGGCAAGGCTCTCGGTGCGGCTGCCGTACTCCATGCTGTCCTCGATCTCCGGGATGCCCCACCACACCACGGCGAGCATGAAGAGGAACGAGACGATCAGCGCGACCAGCTTGATGATCTCCACGGCGCGATGGGCGCCCTTCACCTGCAGCAGCTCGAGCATCACCACCACGTTGAGGTGCTCGTTGTGCCGCTGCGAGATGGCGAAGTACAGGTAGACCGCGCTGATAATGAAGAACGTCACCGCGTCCTGCTGCCACTCGTAGGAGAAGCCGAAGACATAGCGGCGCACCACTTCCACCAGCGCGAGCAGCGTGCAGCCGAGCAGGACCAGGCCTGCGGCGGGCGCCAGGAGCCGGTCCTGGAACGCGCGCCACGCCGCATACGCCTTCTCCACCCCCGGCCTCCTCCCCTAAGCCGGCGGTCTTACTTGATGTGGATGACCGACGCGTGCTTCGAGCAGTCGACCTTCTCGATCCAGGACGTTCCCGCCGGGTTGGCGCGGGAGAGCGCGCGGCCTTCCTTGATGAAGTTGTCGACCCACTTGTTGGCCGCCTCCGGGGTCTTGCTCTTCACGTAGTTGGCCGGCTTGTCGCCCATGGCGCTCACCATGGCGTCGACTTCCTGGGGCGTCATCCAGTAGATGCCGGGCTTGGAAGGATCCTTGGTGCCGTACTTGTCGTACGCCATCTTGTCGAAGCACCAGTTGTATTCCTTCTGCACCTGGATGGTCTCGGCAATCAGCTTCTCGAGCGCCGCGCGCTGCGAGTCGTCGAGGCGACGATCCCACCAGCGGCGGCTCGCGCTGATCATGTAGTAGTCGCCGACGAACGCGCCGGCGCCGCCCATGGTGAAGAAGGGCGCCTGCTCGCGCACGCTGTTCCAGCCGCCGAGGCTGGTCATCAGGCCGTCGATTACACCCGACTCGAGCGCGCTCGGCACCTCGCCGAAGCCCATCACCACCGGGTTGGCGCGCCAGGCCTCCAGCGACGCGTTCTCCACCGGGCCCATGCTGCGCACCTTGCGACCGACGAAGTCCTCGGGCTTCTGATAGCGTTTCTTGCCGCCCACGCCCATGCCGAAGCTCATGTGGCCGGCGCCGAACACCTTGATCGCCTGCGCCTTCTGCAGCCGGTCGATGAGCATCTTGTAGGTCTCGGTCTGCTCGAGCTTGTCGACCGCGCCCACCGTGGTGAGGATCCCGGGGCCGACGAGCGACATCATCCAGGGATCGACCGGGGCGGCCTTGCCGACCTGCATCCAGGTCATCTCCAGGTTGCCCTGGCGCATCGCCTCGAACGCCTCCGGCACCGTGTAGAGTGCACCGGCGAAGTACAGGCGCGCCTCGCTGCCGGGGATCACCTGCGGCAGGCGCTTCGCGAAGTACTGCATCGCGAGGCCGGCCGGATGCGGCGGCGGCGGGAAGTCGGCGGCGAAGCGCAGCACCACCGGCTTGATCTTCTGCTGGGCCGCGGCGGGAAGCGCCGCGACTGCGCCGAGCGCCAGCGCGATGGCGAACAACACGGGTCTCTTCATGAGTTCCTCCTCCAAATGAACCGAGCGACCGTATCTTAGCGGTCAACCCAGGTCAACGCTGCAACGCGGCAATTTCATCCGTTTGGTCATGGAAATCTGAGAAAGGCGCCGCTCGTCGTCCCCGCGAAGGCGGGGACCCCATGTTGCTCTAGAAAATGGGCCCCCGCCTCCGCGGGGGCGACTATCTGGAAGCCTAGCGCGGCACGTCGCCGACCAGCGTGACCCGGTGCATCACCCGCCGGTAGCCGTGGTAGTCGTTGACCGGATTGTGCTGCGTGCAGCGGTTGTCCCATAACGCCACAGAGCCCTTCTCCCAGCGGAAGCGGCAGGTGAGCTCGGGCTTCACCTGGTGGGCGAAGAGATATTCCAGGAGACCCCGGCTCTCCTCCTCTGTCCACCCCCGGAACCGTTCGGTATGCCCGACGTTCACGAACAACGCCCGGCGGCCCGTCTCCGGGTGCGTGCGGACCGCCGGGTGCTCACCGACGAGCACCTTGAGCTCCGCGCCCGCGGCCTTGAGCCGGTCCTCCCGCGTTCGGGAGGCCGCCGCCTTGATCGAGGTATTGACGCCCACCAGCCCGCGCAGAGTCTCCCTCAGCCCGTCCGAAAGCGTCTCGTAGGCGAGGTACTGGTTGGCGAACATGGTGTCGCCGCCACGCGGCGGCAGCTCGACCGCGTAGAGCATGCTCGCCATCGGCGGGCGCTCGAGATAGGTAGTGTCGGAATGCCAGATGCCGCCAAAATTCACCGTCTCGTGCTCGAGCTTCACCACCGGCGTGATCAGCGGGCACTCGGGCAGGCCTTCGAGCTGCGGATACGCCATCGGCTCGCCGAGGCGCCTCGCGAAGGCGAGCTGCTGCTGCGGCGTCAGCGTCTGCCCGCGAAAGAAGATGACCAGGTGCTCGAGGAAGGCCTTGCGGATTTGCGCGACGGTTTCGGGGGAGAGGTCGCGCGAAAGATCGACGCCGTGGAGCTCGGCGCCGAGCGCGCCGGCGATGGGATGGATCTGGATCATGGTCCGCCCGGCCTATTCTAAGGCGAGCAGGCATGCGTTTCGCTTGTGGTGCGGCGCAGTTCCAACCCAACCATGGAAGGAGATGTCATGCTGACCAAATCCCTCGTTCTGGGCTTCTCGCTCCTCGCGCTCGCCGCCGGCCAGGTGTATGCCGCCGGCGACAATAAGGCCGATGCCAAGGCGCAGACCGGCGCGTCCGCCGCCGCCGGCGCCGGCAAGGCGACGAGCTTCGAGTCGCTCGACACCAACAAGGACGGCTCGATCTCGCGCGCGGAAGTCGCGGCGCACGACACGGTCGCGTCGAAGTTCAAGGACCTCGACAAGAACAACGACGGCAAGCTCTCCCGGGCGGAGTACGACGCGATGGCCAAGGCGGGCGCCGGATCCGCCGCAGGCGCGAGCACCACCCCCGCTCCGGCGTCGTCGAAGCCCGTCAAGTAACCGCAGGAAGCGGCGGGTCGGAGGCTAGCGGCGGTAAACGAGCACCGGCACCGGGCTCGCCTCCAGCACCCGCTGCGTCTCGCGGCCGAGCAGCGAGTCGCGCCGCAGGAAGCGCCGTCCATGTGAGGCCATGAAGACGAGGTCGCAGCGGCGCTTCTTGGCCGCGGCGACGATCGCGTCGGCAGGGTAGTCGCTCGTCGCGCTTACCGTCTCGCAGGGGACGCCGGCCGCGTTCGCTGCCTTTTCGACCACGCCGAGGCAAGCCCGCGCGGACTGGCGCGTCACCTGCTCCCGCTCGTCCATGGACTGGAAACCGGCCGGCGTGTCGGGCGGCGCGGCGTAGAAGGCCGTGACCTTCGCGCCCAGCGCCTTCGCGAGGCGCACGGCAGCCTGCGCCGCCTCGTTCGAGATCTTGGAGCCATCGGTCGGAACCAGGATGTGGTTGAACATTACAGTACCCAGATAAGCATGCCGAGCGCGTAGCACACCAGGCTGCACACCAGCGTGAAGGGAACGCTCCAGGCCAGGAATTCGCGCAGCGACACCTTGCGCTTCTCCTCCCTCTCCGCGAGCGAGAGCGCTACGTAGAGCGCCGGGGCGCCGGCCACCGTGAGGTTGGAGCCGAGCGTCCCCGCCCAGAGCAACATCCAGTAGAGCGGCCAGGGCTCGATGCCCGCCTCCCCGAGGTCGCGGATGGTGTAGAGGAAGGTGAGGATGTACGCGTCGTGCTCGACCAGGCCGACGATCGGCACGGTCGCCCAGTAGAGCAGCGTCGCGCCGAGCGCGTAGTTCTCCTTGAAGACCGGCGTGAGCTGCGCGGCGAGCAGCTGCAGTACGCGCGACTTCTCGAGCCCGCCGACCAACGCGAAGAGCGCGATGTAGAAGAAGATCGCGCGCCAGTCGAGCTCCTGCACCGAGGACTCGAAGCTGCCCGCCTTCACCCGGTCGCCCAGCATCTCGAGCATGAGCACGAGCGATACGGCGCCGGTGAGCGCGATGAAGCCGAGCTTCACGCCGATCACCTCGCGCAGCGACATGGCGAGCACCGTGCCGACGAACCACGCCACGACGATCGTCGCGAAGAGCGGATTGGGGATGCGCGCGTCGATGCCCGGCGCGCCGAGGTCCGTCACGCGCCTGCGGCCGCGGAAGCCGTAGGCCCACATCGCGCCCAGCGTGATGAGGAAGGTGAGCATGAGGATGGGGAACGACGAGGGCCGGCCGTCCTGCCAGATGAAGTCGAAGAACTCCGCGCCCGCCACGCTGTGCAGCATCTGCGGCGGCAGGTCGCCGATGATGAGCGCGGTGCCCATGAAGTTCGCGCCGAAGCCGATCATCAGGATCACCGGCGTGGCAGGTATGCCGAGCGCGCGAGCGAGCGGCAGCGCCACCGGCGCCATCATCAGGATCGTCACCACGTTGTCCACGAACATGGAAATCACGCCGGCGAGAAGGGTGAGGATCATCACCAGCAGCCCCGGGCGCCCGCCCGAGAGCCTGAGCGCCTGCACCGAGAGCCAGGACGGCACGCCGGTCCTGCCGAAGTAGCCCGCGATCAGCCAGATCGACACGAGGATCGCCATCACGTTCCAGTCGACGTACCCGAAGGCATCCTCGTCGGTCATCACCCCGGCCCAGATCATCGCCGCCACGCCGAGCAGCGCGGCGAGCGTCGCATCGATGACGTTGGTGACGACCGCGACGACGGTCACGGCGAAAATGCCGAGCGCGAGCCACTGCATCGTTTCCATGGGACGAACCCCGTGAAAATCGCAGGTCTCGCTCGCAAGCCGAAATGCTTGCCGGCAGGGCCGAAGAAGCCGGCGAGGCTTCCCGTGATGACGACCCTGCCGCGGCGGCGTGGCAGGAGCCCGCGCCGCCCCAGCTACTCCCCTTGTACTTCTTTTAAAGAATGCCCTTGAGGACCAAGCCGACGCCGGCGAGCAGGAACATCAGCAGCGACATGGCGACCACCGTGCCGCGCGTGTCGGTGCCAACCCATGGCGAGGGCTCCTTGCCTTCCTGCGGCATGAGCTTCCAGAACATGAGACCGCACATCGCGAGGCACGCGAGGCCCGCCACTACGAGAAGAACGCTTGTCGGCATGATTCCCTCCTGCCCGGCATTCTGCGGAGGAAGGGCATTACCGATCCATGCTCGCGCGCGGCGCGGCGCATAAACGTTCCATAAACGCGCCCGAACAAGTCTCCCCGCTTTCGCGGGGACGACCAACAGACTGTCTCTACGCGAGCTGGTCGGGTGTTCTCAGGCGGTAGCCGACGCCGAGCTCGGTGAGGAGGTAACGCGGGCGCGCCGGGTCGGCCTCGAGCCGGTCGCGCAGCTTGCGCACGAAGACACGCAGGTACTGCACATCGTCGCGATGCGCCACGCCCCACACTTCGCCGAGCAGCTGCCGATGGGTCACCACCTTGCCGGCGTTGGCGACGAGCACCTGAAGCAGGCGGTATTGCTTGGGCGAGAGGCGCACCTCTGCGCCCTCGACGCGCACCAGGCGGTGCGCGAGGTCCACCTCGAGCCCGCCGACGCGGAAGACCGGCTCCGCGACCGCGACCTGGCGGCGCAGCGCCGCCTTCACGCGCGCGAGAAGCTCGGGCATGCCGAAGGGCTTCACCACGTAGTCGTCGGCGCCGAGATCGAAGGCGCGCACCTTCTCGCCCTCGCGGTTGCGCACCGAGAGCACGATGACCGGCGCGCGCGACCACTCGCGCAGAGCGCTCAGCACCTCGAACCCCTCGCGGTCGGGAAGCCCGAGATCGAGCACCACGAGCTCGGGCGGATGCGCGACCGCGGCGCGCAGCGCCGCCTCCGCGGTTCCCGCCTCGTGCACGCCGTACCAACACCTTGTTCTCTCCCGTCTGCGCGTTGAAGCCCCGGGCTGATTTCAGCATGCAACAGACCTGGACGCGCAGGTCGGTCAGCGTTTCGTTCGTGCC
>DASRKB010000245.1:0-31848 GCA_035649175.1 Burkholderiales bacterium
GTTCGCGATGGGGGGCACGCCCGGGAGCTGCGGCGCCTCGCCTTTGCTCGTCACGCCGAGCGCGCGCAGGCGCCCGCCATTGATGTGGCCGATGGCCGCGGCCATGTTGCCCAGGAAAAAGCTCGTCTCGCCGCCGACCAGCGCCGCGATGCCGGGTCCTTCGCCCTTGTAGGGCACGGAGACCGCGTCGAGCTTCGCTTGGTAGACGAAGTTCTCCGCCGCGAGGTGCGTCTGCGAGCCAATGCCGGCGTGGCCGAACGTCAGCTTGCCCGGGTTCGCCTTGCCGTGGTCGATGAGGTCCTTGACGGTCTTGAAAGGCGAGTTGGCCGGAACGATGAGCACCTGCGGACCGGAGACCACGTTCGTGACCGGGACGAAATCCTTCTCCGGGTCGTAGTTGAGCTTGGCGTAGATGTGCTGGTTGGCGGTCACCACCGACCCGGACGGGAAGAAGAAGTTATGCCCGTCGGGCGTCATCTTCGCGGCCTCGGCCGCGCCCACGCCGCCGCCCGCGCCGCCGCGGTTCTCGATCACCACCTGCTGGCCCCACATCTCGGTGAGCTTTTGGCCCAGCAGCCGCGCCGAGATGTCGGTCGCGCCGCCCGGCGGGAACGGCACGATGAACCTCACCGGCTTGGTCGGCCAGGACTGCGCGTGGACCGCTGCCGACATGAAAACCGCAATTGCGAATGCAAGAATCCTCTTCACTCTATTTCCCTTCTCTAGGTTGGTTCCAAATTCATAGCGCGAGCGCGAGCGCGAGCCCCACACCGACCGTGAGTGCGGCTGCCGCCGCGGCAAGACTCTTCTGCCAGTCGCGCCACGGCAGGAACTCGAGCGCCAGGATGCGCAGGCCTCCGCCGATATGCGCCGCGAGCGCGATCACGATCGCCCATTCGCCCGCCTTGACGAGCGGCTGCTCGGTCCAGGCGAGGAAGCTGTCCA
This sequence comes from Burkholderiales bacterium, assembly GCA_035649175.1. Classification (GTDB taxonomy): domain Bacteria; phylum Pseudomonadota; class Gammaproteobacteria; order Burkholderiales; family SG8-39; genus SCGC-AG-212-J23. Next base: position 946 of record DASRKB010000245.1, read on the forward strand.
ACTGCAGCGCGTTGCCGAGCGCCCAGAAATGCAGCGGCAGGAAGAGCGCGAGCGCGATGCCGGAGAGCCGGTGCACCATGAACATCCAGTACGAGCTCTCCTTCTTCATCCGAAGACTCCCAGGGCCGCCCGCACCCCCATCCATAGGATGAGGAGAGAGAAAGCAAGAAGCGCAAGATCCCGCGACCGCGCTCGCCAGCCCAGCCACTCGATGAAGATCGCGCGCAGGCCGATCGGCGCGTGCACCGAGACTGCGGCGACGAAGACGAGATAGAAGACGAGCCAGCCGCCGCTGCCGCGCGTGCGGGACAGGATCTCGGCCGCGCTGAGCCCGCCCTGCACCGCGTAGATGATCGTCGCCAAGTGGACCGCTACGCAGATCGCAAGGACTGCCGCCGTGGCGCGCTGCGCGATCCAAAGCAGGGATTGCGTCTTTGCGCTCACAGTTCTCCGTGAAGCATGGCCTTCGTGACTTCCCTTTTCAGCCCGGCGATGCCGGCGGTCGGCGACAGCTGCTTCGGGCAGCGCTCGGTACAGCTCATGTGGGTGTGGCAGGAATGGCATCCCGCATCGCCCGCAACTGCGCGCAGCCTTTCCATTTTTGCTTTATCCCTGACATCTTTCGTCAATGTCCAGGCGCGGTTGAGCGCGGCGGGCCCGAGGTATTCGGGATTCCAGGCGACCACGTCGCAGGCGGCGTAGCACACGCCGCAGCCGATGCACTCGATCGCCTTGTCCACCTCCCTGCGATCCGCCGAAGACGGAGGAATTTCATGGAAAGCATCCTGCTTCGTCCTCCCGCCCTTGAACTGCCCGCCAGCGCGCGCCCACTTGTCGAAGAAATCCCGCATGTCGGTGACCAGATCGCGGATCACCGGGAGGTTCTTCAACGGGCCCACAGACAGGGCATCGTCCTTCAGCACGCGGTCGACGTGCGTGCGGCAGGTCCAGCGCGGCACGCCGTTCACGGTCATGGCGCAGGAGCCGCACATGCCGACGCGGCAGGCATAGCGGTAGGCGAGGGTCGGGTCGAGCCTGCGCTGGATGTACGTGACGACGTCGAGGACGGTCTGGCTGGGCTCGCGCGGAACCTCGAACTCCTGGAAACCGGAGGCTCTCTGTACGAGAACTCTCAAGCCGACTCGTAAAGCCGCGTGAGGACGAACTCGCGGTGGCCGAGCGCCTCGGCGGCGGTGAGCCTGCCGTTCGCGGTCTTGAACATGTTCTCGAGCAGCTTGTCGCCCGCCTGGTCGGGGCTCAGCTCCTTGCGCAACAGCCCGGTGACGTCGACGTCGATGTGCTCCGACATCGTGCGCACCGTGCGCGGGTTGGCGCACAGCTTGATCACCGGCAGGATCGGGTTGCCGATCACGTTGCCTTGGCCGGTGGGGAAGAAGTGCAGCGTGTAGCCCGCCGCGGCGCACAGCGTCACCATCTCGGCCGCGGCCGAGGACGAATCCATGAACCACAGGCCCGGCCCGGTCGGCGTCTCGGCCTTGTCGAGCACGCCGTCGACCACGCACTTCCGGCCGATCTTCTGGATGTTGCCGAGCGCCTTCTCCTCGATGGTGGTGAGGCCGCCCTCGATGTTGCCCTTGGTCGGCTGCGAGTCCATCAGGTCGCTGGTCTTGTGCCGCTCGACCACCTGCTGGTAGCGGTCGAACATGAACTGGAACTTCTTGCGCACTTCGTCGTTGCGGCAGCGCGCGGCGACGAGGTGCTCGCCGCCGGTGAGCTCGGTGGTCTCGCCGAACACCATGGTGACCCCGTGCGGGTACATCTTGTCGAAGGCATTGCCCACGGTGGGATTAGCGCCGCAGCCCGAGGTGGTGTCGGACTCGCCGCACTTGGTCGATACCCACAGGTCCTTGAGCGGCCGCTCCTCGCGGCGCAACTCGCTCGCCCACTGCAGGAACTCCTTCGCCGCCTTGGAGGCACGCATGATGGTGTCGTGGTCGCCGTGCTGCTCGATGCCGAAGTGCGCCACCGGCTTGCCGGTCGCCCGGATGCCTTCGGCCACCTTCTTCGCCCACTGCTCCTCGATGCAGATCACCACCACCGCGGCGACGTTGGGATTCGATCCCGTGCCGATCAGGGTGCGGAAGTGCAGCTCGAGGTCGGCGCCGAACTGCAGCCGCCCGTAGGGATGGGGCAGCGCGAGCGTGCCCTTGATGTTGTTCTCCACGGCCACCGCCGCGGCGCACGAAAGATCGTCGACGGGCAGGATGACGACGTGGTTGCGCACGCCGACCCGGCCGTTTTCCCGCTTGTATCCGAAGAATGTGGCTTTCGAAAGGTCCATGTGTCTACCAGCGCTTCGTCTTGACGTTATGGACGTGCAGATGCTCTCCGCGCCCGATGGGCTTCACGACTTTTCCGATGTCGACGCCGTACTTGATCACCGTGTCGCCTTCCTTGTAGTCCTTGAGCGCGACCTTGTGGCCGATCGGGATGTCGCTCTTCGCGGTGACTTCGAGGTCCTTGTCGTCCTCCATGATCCAGCCCTTGAGCGGCTGGCCGGCCTTGATGCCTTCCACGACGACGACGCCGACGCCATCGCCTTCCTCGTGAACCACGAAATGGATCATTGCAGTGCTCCGGAGCTGAAGCCGCTATTCTAGTCGCATGTTCACGCGCCGCCGCTTCCTTCTCACCGTGGGGGCGCTGGGCATTTCGAAAGCGTTCGCTTCCACCTATCCGTTTCCGCTGGGCGTCGCGTCGGGCTATCCGACTCCCGACGGTGTGGTCTTGTGGACGCGGCTCGCCGGTTTCGCTCAACCGCTCGCCGTGCGCGTGCACTGGCAAATCGCAGCCGACGAGGGCATGCGCGCCACGGTGGCCGCGGGCGAGACGGTCGCGCATCCGGACTGGGCGCACGCGGTCCACGTGGAGGTTAAGGGCCTCGAGCCCGACCGCTGGTACTGGTACCGGTTCATGGCTCAGGGCGCGGAAAGCCCGGTCGGACGCACGCGTACCGCGCCTGCGGCAGGCTCGGCGCCCGGGCGCCTGCGCTTCGCATTCGCCTCCTGCCAGCAATACGAGCATGGCTACTACAACGCCCATCGCCACCTCGCCGCGGACGCGCCCGACCTCGTCGCCTTCCTGGGCGACTACATCTACGAGTCGAGCTGGGGCCGGGACCACGTGAGAAGCCATGGCAGCTCCGAGCCGTACACGCTCGATGCGTACCGAGCGCGTTACGCGCTCTATCGCAGCGATCCCGACTTGCAGGCCGCGCACGCCGCCTGCCCCTGGATCGTGATCTGGGACGACCACGAAGTGGACAACGACTACGCCAACGACCGCCCGGAGGACGGTATGGCGCCCGAGGATTTCCTGCGCCGACGCGCTGCGGCATACCGCGCCTTCTACGAGCACATGCCGCTACCCCCCTCCATGCGCCCCGAGGGACCCTCCATGCGGTTGCATGCGCGCCTCGCCTGGGGGAGGCTCGCGCAGTTCCACCTGCTCGACACGCGCCAGCACCGCTCCTGGCAGGCCTGTCCGCGGCGCGACCGCGGCGGCGGGAACACCGTGGATGTCGCGATGTGCGAGCGGCTCGGCATCCCAACGCGCAGCATGCTGGGGCCCGCGCAGGAGCGCTGGCTGGAGGAAGGGCTCTCGCGCTCGCATGGGGCGTGGAATGTCGTCGCGCAGACCACGCGGATGGCGCAGTTCGACCAGAAACCCGGCCCCGGCCGCCGCGTCTGGACCGACGGGTGGGACGGCTATCCCGCAGCGCGAGGAAGGATGCTCGGATTCCTCTCCGAGAAGAAAGTGTCCAATCCCGTGGTGATTGGCGGCGACGTGCATGCCTTCCACGTCTGCGAGCTCAAAGAGGACTTCGACAACCCCTCCTCGCGCACCGTCGCTACCGAGATCGTCGGCACGTCGATCACCTCGCAAGGCTGGCCCCAGGAGCGCATGGATCGGCTCATGGGGGACAACCCGCACGTCCTGCTCGCCGAGAGCCGCTTCCGCGGCTATACCCGGCTGGAGATCGGCCCCGGGTCGCTCAGGGCGGACCTGCGGATCGTCGATACGGTGAAGCTTCCCGATGCCGCGTGCAGCACCCTGACATCGTTCATGATCGAGGACGGCAGGCCAGGCCCGCAGCGCACCTAGTTATTTGCTTACTTGCAGCGCAGGTTGCCAGCCGTCTCGTCGATCGGCCGGGTGCAGTCCTGCTCGGCCACCACTCTGTCGGGCGCGAGCTCGGGCGGGGGAACCCTCTCAGTGCGCAACTCCTCCCCGACGATCACCACGCTGGTAAGGCCAACAGCCATGGCCGTTGCGGCGCCCGAGCTGACGGCCACCGTCACGCTGCAGCCGGCCAGCAGCCCGACGGCGACGATCGCGACGCGAATCACGGGTGGATTATGCACGCGCGGCGTAGGCGGTCCTGCACCGCCGCCCACGCCGGCTCATCCGGCGGCGCCTCGACCAGTATCTCCTCGCAGCCGGCCGAGTCGAGCTCGCGCAGCGCGGCGTACAACTTCTGCGCATACGCCGCCGGATCGCGCGGCATGCGCAGCCAGTAGTCCACGCGCTCGTCCGGCCGTGAAAACGCGAGCACGGCGACCCGCTCCTTCAAGCTCGTAATCTGCTTGTCCAGCTCGTAGGACGGGACCAGCCGAGCCGGGGTGCGCGGCGCGTAATGGCGCTCCAGCCCTCCCGAATGGCGCGGAGATTCCATGGTCTTGGATTGAACAGCGATTCCCAGGTCGCTCTCCGGGATCCCGCCAGGCCGAAGCAGGATCGCCGTGCCGCCGGAGAGGTCGACGATCGTCGACTCGATGCCGACCTCGCTCGGGCCGCCCTCGAGCACGAGGTCGACTTCGCCGCCGAGGTCCTCCCGCACATGCGCCGCGGTGGTGGGCGACACCAGCCCGAAGCGGTTCGCCGACGGGGCGGCGATTCCCCCCTTGAATTCCTTCAGGAGCTGTTGTGCCACCGGGTGCGATGGAACCCGCAAGCCCACCGTATCCTGCCCGCCGGTGACGAAGTCCTTCGCGAGCGCGGATCGCTTGAGGATAAGCGTCAGAGGCCCGGGCCAGAACCGCGCCGCGAGCTTGCGAGCGGCATCGGGCGCCTCGCGCGCCCAGGCAAAGGCCTGTTCGGCCGAGGCGAAGTGCACGATGACCGGGTGGTCGGCCGGGCGGCCTTTGACGCGGTAGAGGCGCGCGATCGCCTCAGGATTGGAGGCGTCGGCGCCCAGGCCATAGACCGTTTCGGTGGGAAAGGCTACGAGGCCGCCTTCCTTTAGGATCTCGACCGCACGCTTCGAATCCGCGCTCATCGAGATGCCGGATCGCCGCCTTCGCGTTGATGACGCACTGCGAGCACGAGGACAAGGTCCTCCGCCTCCAGGTATGCGTACAAAGCAACGTAGCCGGACCGGCCGCGCGAGATCACAAGCTCGCGAAGCCCCTCTTCGACCGGGCGACCGATCATCGGATGGCGCTCGAGCACGGAGAGCGCTTCGAAGATCAGACTGGCCGTCTCAATCGCACCTTCCGAATCGCCGGCTGCAAGAAAATCCGCGAGCTGATCAAGATCTGCCCATGCGCTCTCTTCAAGCGCTAGGCGCGCCACCGCTTCAGCTTCGGTTTGCGCGCGCGCTTCCCGGCGACACGAGCCGCGAAATACCGGCGCACGTCCTCGAAGGCGTACGCCTTCCCCGTTCGCTCGAAGTTGCGCCGCGCGGCGAGCGCGTCGGCGACAAAGCTTCTGCGCTTCTCGGCGAGCAAGGTCTGCTGCTCGATCGCCTCTACCATGAAGGCGTGCGGACTCTTGTCGGTTCCCTCGACGACGGACGCGACCCGCTCCTTGAGCTCGGGCGGAATTTTCAGCGTCACTGCCATGGTACTACCATGGTAGCACCAGCCTCACAGCTTGAGCGGCGCCGCCTTGAGGACTGCTTCGGTCTGCTTCGCCCGGAACTCGCCGAGCTTCGCCGCGAGCTTCTCGTCCGAGAGCGCGACGAGCGCCACGGCGAAGAGCGCCGCGTTGGCCGCACCCGCGTCGCCGATGGCGAAGGTGGCGACCGGAATGCCCTTGGGCATCTGGACGGTGGAGAGGAGCGAGTCGAGGCCCTGCAGGTGCTTGGAAGGCATCGGCACGCCAAGCACCGGCAGCGTGGTGTGCGCCGCCACGACACCGGCGAGATGCGCTGCGCCGCCCGCCGCGGCGATGATCGCCTTCAGTCCGCGCTTGCTCGCGCCCTCGGCCCACTGCGCCACCGCGTGCGGCGTGCGGTGCGCCGACATCGCCTTTGCCTCGTAGGGCACGCTGAAATCCTCGAGCACCTTCGCCGCCGCCTTCATCGTCTCCCAGTCGGAGGTCGATCCCATAACGATGCCGATCACTGCAGCTTCCTCCCTGTGAGCTTTTCCAGCGCTTCGCGGTACTTCTGCGAGGTGCGCGAGATCACGTCCTCCGGGAGCTTCGGCGCCGGCGGCGTCTTGTCCCAGGTGAGCGTCTCCAGATAGTCGCGTACGAATTGCTTGTCGTATGAGGGCGGGCTGATGCCCACCTTGTAGGAGTCCGCCGGCCAGAAGCGAGAGGAGTCCGCGGTGAGGACCTCGTCGATCAGCACGAGGTTGCCGGAGGCGTCGAGCCCGAACTCGAACTTGGTGTCGGCGATGATGATGCCTTTCTTCGCCGCATACTCGGAAGCCTCCTTGTAAAGGTGGATGCTCACCTCGCGCACCTTCTCCGCGAGCGGCTTGCCGATAAGCTTCACCACCTCCGCGAAGCTGATGTTCTCGTCGTGCCCGCTCTCCGCCTTGGTGGCCGGCGTGAAGATCGGCTCCGGCAGCTTCTGCGCCTGCTGCAACCCCTTGGGCAGGTCGATGCCGCAGACGGCGCTTGTCTTCTGGTAGTCCTTCCAGCCCGAGCCGATGAGATAGCCGCGCACCACCGCCTCGATCGGCAAGGGCTTTAGCTTCTTCACCACGACCGAGCGGCCGCGCACCTGCGCCTTTTCCTCCTCGTTCTTCACTACGCTCTCGGGATCGATGCCCGTAAGCTGGTTCGGCACCACGTGCTTCAGCCGCTCGAACCAAAAGTTGGCCATCTGGTTGAGCACCTTGCCCTTGTCGGGGATGGCGTCGGGCAGCACCACGTCGAAGGCGGAGAGGCGATCGCTCGCCACGATCAGCATCTTGTCCTCGCCCACGGCATAGATGTCCCGGACCTTCCCTTTCCCGATCCGGGGAAGCGACTTTATTGTGGACTCGAAGAGCGCCATCAGGCCGCCTGCTTTTCCAGCTCCGCGCGCCACCTGCCCTGGCAGGCGAGGCTATTCATGTGCGCCCGATGGTGGAACGCCTTTTGCGCCGCGGCGACATTGGACGCCTGGCCGCGCCAGGCGTTGAGCGCCGGGTTCTGCAGCGCGCGCGAGTACGAGAAGGTGAGCGGCCACGGCAGGCCCTTCATCTCCGCCATCGCCGAAAGGTGCGCGGTCGCCGACTCGTCGGATTGCCCGCCGGAAAGGAACACGATCCCCGGCTGCGCCGCGGGCACGGTGCGCTTGAGCACGCGCACCGTGCGCTCGGCGACCTCGTCGACGCCCGCCTGGCGCGGATTGCTCTTGCCCGACACGACCATGCTCGTCTTGAGAATGAGGTACTCCGGATAGACCTTGTACGCGGCGATGGCCGCGTAAGTGGCGCGTAAGGTCTCCTCGGTGACCTCCTCGCAGCGCTCCACGCTATGGTCGCCATCCAGCAGCACCTCGGGCTCGATCATCGGCACGATGGAGGCCGCCTGGCAGGCCGCAGCATAGCGCGCGAGGGCGTGCGCGTTGGCGTAGAGGCAGGTGTGGGTGGGGATGTTCTTGCCAATCGTGATCACCGCGCGCCACTTGGCGAAGCGGCATCCCATCTCGAAGTACTCGTCGAGGCGCTTCGAGAGCCCGTCGAGGCCCTCGGTCACCTTCTCGCCCGGGGAAAGCGGAATCTCGACGGTGCCCTTGTCGACCTTGATGCCGGGGATGATGCCTTTCTTCGCCAAGTACTGCGGAAAGGACGTGCCGTCGTCGGCCTTCTGCCGCGCGGTCTCGTCGAAAAGGATCACCCCCGAGAGGAACTGCTCGACACCCGGGGTGCCGAAGAGCAGGCCGCGGTAGGCGCGGCGGTTCTCCTCGGTGCAGGGAACGTTGACCGACTGGAAGCGCTTCTCGCAGGTGCCGCTCGACTCGTCGGCCGCGAGGATGCCTCTACCCTTGGCGACCATAGCGGCCGCCGTCTTCGAAAGAAGTGCCTTGTCCATGGGAAAGTGGGGGTCCGATTGTGGCCAGCAGGGAGCGGAAATTCTCACGTACAATGCACGGCTTTTCAAGAACTTCCCCGACTTCATGCCCCGCGCGCTGCGCAACGTCGCGATCATCGCCCACGTCGACCATGGCAAGACGACCCTCGTCGACAAGCTGCTGCAGCAGTCGGGCACTTTCGCCGCGCACGAGCACGTGGAGGAACGGGTCATGGACTCCAATGACCTCGAGCGCGAGCGGGGCATTACCATCCTCGCGAAGAACTGCGCGGTGCGCTACCGCGGCACCCACATCAATATCGTGGACACGCCGGGCCACGCGGATTTCGGCGGCGAGGTCGAGCGCGTGCTCTCGATGGTAGACGGCGTGTTGTTGCTCGTCGACGCGGTGGAAGGCCCGATGCCGCAAACGCGCTTCGTCACGCGCAAGGCGCTCGCCCACGGCCTGAAGCCGATCGTGGTGGTGAACAAGGTCGACCGCCCCGGCGCGCGCCCCGAGTGGGTGGTGAACCAGACCTTCGACCTCTTCGACAAGCTCGGCGCCACCGAGGAGCAGCTCGACTTCCCGGTGATCTATGCCTCGGCGTTGCTGGGTTTCGCGAAGAAAGACCTCCAGGGGGAGGAGAAGGACATGACCCCCCTCTTCGAGGCGATCCTCGAGCATGTGCCGGTGCGCGACGAGGACCCGGAGGGCCCGCTGCAGCTGCAGATCTGCTCGCTCGACTACTCGAGCTACGTCGGCAAGATCGGAATCGGCCGCATCCGGCGCGGCAAGCTGCATCCCGCACAGGAGGTCCTGGTGCTGGCCGGGAAAGACTCCCCGCCCGCGAAAGCCAAGGTCAACCAGGTGCTGATGTTCGAAGGTCTGGAGCGGGTGCAGGTCGAGGAGGCGGTGGCGGGCGACATCGTGCTGGTAAACGGCATCGACGAGCTCTGGATCGGCTCGACGCTCTGCGACCTCGAGCACCCCGACGCGCTGCCGCTGCTGCGCGTGGACGAGCCCACGCTGACCATGAACTTCCTGGTCAACGCCTCGCCGCTTGCCGGCCGCGAGGGCAAGTTCGTCAACAGCCGGCAGCTGCGCGAGCGCCTGGAGCGCGAGACCAAGTCGAACGTCGCGCTGCGCGTGGAGTACCCCGAGGATACCGACACGTTCATCGTGTCGGGACGGGGCGAGCTGCACCTCACCATCCTCCTCGAGAACATGCGCCGCGAGGGCTACGAGCTCGCGGTGTCGCGCCCGCGCGTCGTCACCCGGGAGGTCGACGGCGTGCGCTGCGAGCCGTATGAATTCCTGACTGTTGATCTGGAAGAAACCCATCAGGGCGCCGTGATGGAGGAGCTCGGCCGCCGCCGCGGCGAGCTCAAGGACATGGTGCCCGACGGCAAGGGCCGGGTGCGGCTCGACTACCGCATTCCCGCGCGGGGACTGATCGGCTTCCAGGGCGAGTTCATGACCCTGACGCGCGGCACCGGCATCATGAGCCACGTGTTCGACGACTACGCGCCCGTGAAGGGCGGCGAGCTCGCCGAGCGCCGCAACGGCGTGCTGGTCTCGCAGGACGCCGGCACGGCGGTCGCCTACGCGCTCTGGAAGCTCCAGGAGCGCGGCCGCATGTTCGTCAGCCCCGGCGACCCGGTGTACGAGGGCATGATCGTCGGCATCCACAGCCGCGACAACGACCTCGTGGTGAACCCGATCCGCACCAAGCAGCTCACCAACATCCGCGCCTCGGGCAAGGACGAAGCGATCGACCTCACCCCGCCGATCGGCCTCACGCTCGAGTACGCGGTCGAGTTCATCGGCGACGACGAGCTCGCCGAGATCACCCCCCGCTCGATCCGCCTGCGCAAGCGCTTCCTCAGAGAGAACGAGAGGAAGCGCGCCGAGCGCGCCGCCGCGTAGCCTTTCACGGCAGAGGAAGCCGGGACGGGATATCCTGTCCCGTAGTGAAAGCATTCCTTGGAGCGATGGCTCTCGCCCTGGCCGGGTGCGCCAGCGCGCCGCCGGCGCCGGTGTCCTCCGGCCATGACGGCGCGAGCCGCGCCGCGAGCCACGCCGCGAAGATGGTCGGCAAGCCCTACCGCTACGGCGGGGCGAGTCCCTCCAGCGGCTTCGACTGCAGCGGCCTCGTGCACTTCAGCTACCGCCAGGCCGGCATCAAGGTCCCGCGCAGCACCGACGATCTCCTGCGCGCCTCTTCCGCGGTGCGCGGGTCCAACCTGCGGCGGGGCGACCTGCTCTTCTTCGACCAGGAAGGCAGGAATAAATCCCACGTCGGCATCTACCTCGGCGACGGGCGCTTCGTGCACGCGCCCTCCACCGGCAAGCGCGTGCGCACGGATACGCTCGATTCCAAGTACTGGAAGACGCACCTCGCCGAGGTGCGCCGGCTCTAGCCGAGCGCCTCATGCGCAGCGCGAAGGCCGCTCGAGAGCGCGCCGCCTACGGTCCCGGACTCCTCGACGCTCGTCGCCTCCCCGGCGAAGAAAAGCGTGCCAGCGACCGGCGCGGCGAGCGCCTCGCGGGCGCCCGCGCCGTTCACCTTGACATAGCTGTAGGCGCCCAGGGCAAACGGATCAGCTTGCCAGTCCTGGACATACGCAGCCATCAAGTGTTCTTTTCGGCGTAGGACGGTAAGGACGGTACGCAGCGCGATCTGGACGAGCTCCTCCGGGCGTTCCCCCGCAAGGCGCGCAGCCTTGGGGCCGCCAGCCCAGGCCGTGAGAAGCGGGACCCGCATCGGCAGCGGGGTCCAGAACGTCGGAAATGGCGCACGCGGCGCATGGAAGAATGCAACGCGCGGATCCCAGAAGCGCTTCGCGAACACCATCGCGACGCGGATGACCGGGCCTGACGCAAGGCTTCTCAAGGAGGCTGTCTTGTTCAACCCCGGCGAGAAACGAACGGCGCCCGACTGCAGCACCCCTAAGGGCAGCGTGATGATGGCGCGCTTTGCCCTTGCCGAGAACGGCCTGCCGAGGTGCTCGCCCCTGACCTCGACGCGGCCGGGCCGCCAGCGCACCTCGCGAACCAAGGTCTGCAGCTGCAGCCGCGCGCCCGATCGCGCCAGCCTCTCGAGCAGCGGACCGTAGCCCCCGAGCGGACGTAACTGTGAATCACCGATCTCGCCGCTTGCCCATTCCTCGGCAATGCTGCGCGCGCTGACCAGGGCGGGATCGGCCGCGTCGAAGCCCTGCACCATCATGGTGGCCAGCACGCGCGTCAGCGGTGGAAGCGACCGGATTTGCAGGAAGCGGCGGAAAGACATGTCCGGCAAAGACCGGAACCCACGCACGGCTTCCTGCGCCGCAGCGAATGCGTTGACGCTGCGCAGTCGTCCCTCCCACAGGATGCGCTGGGTGCGCGTCGATTCGCTGGACCCGGTCCGGAACTTCCGCAGCAGGGCGATGGTCGATTCGGGGCGGCCGTGGATGAACTCGGCGCCAAGCTCGATCGGCGCCGCGACCAGCGGATGACGCAGCGTGAGGCAGCGGCCGCCGATCCGATCGCGTGCTTCGAGAACCGTGACCGATCGGCGGGCGCGCGCGAGCGCCGCTGCGGCGGCGAGGCCCGCGGCCCCGGCCCCGATGACGAGGACCTGACTTGGTTGTGCGAGAATGCCGACCTTCCGATTCTAGCCCTGCGCCCTCAAATGCCGGCGCACGGCCCCAAATCGCGCGACGATGATCAAGATCGAGAACCTGGTGAAGGCTTTTGGCGCCAAGCGGGCGGTCGACGGCGTCAGCTTCGCGGTCGAGCGCGGGGAGGTGCTGGGCTTCCTCGGCCCGAACGGCGCCGGCAAGTCGACCACCATGCGCATGATCACCGGCTTCATGCCGCCCACCGATGGCCGCGTGGCGATTGGCGGCTACGACGTGGCGCAGTCCCCGATCGAGGCAAAGCGCCTCATCGGCTACCTGCCCGAGAATGCCGCCTCGTACCCGGACATGACAGTGCAGGGCTTCCTGCGCTTCGCGGCCGACCTGCGCGGGCTTTCGGGCGACGCGCAGAAGCGCGCTGTGGGGCGCGTGACGGAGCTCTGCTTCCTCCAGTCGGTGCTGCGTCAGTCGATCGACACGCTCTCGAAGGGCTACCGGCACCGCACCTGCCTTGCGCAGGCGCTGATCCACGACCCCGACGTGCTCATCATGGACGAGCCCACCGACGGCCTCGATCCCAACCAGAAGCACGAGGTGCGCAACCTGATCCGCGACCTGGGCAGGAACAAGGCGATCGTCTTCTCCACGCACATCCTCGAGGAAGTCGACGCCGCGTGCACGCGCGCCATCATCATCGACCGCGGCAGGATCGTCGCGAACGGCACGCCGGAGGAGCTGCGCGCCATGTCCGACCTGCACGGCGCGGTCACGCTCGCCGCCGAGGGCGCCACCGAGGAAAAGCTCGCGGCGCTCGGGCGCGTGGAGAAGCTGAACGGCGCGTTCCGCGTCTATCCGAACGACAAGGCAAGAGCGGCCGAGCTCGCGGTCGCGGTCGTGGACCTCGTGCGCCGCGAGGGCTGGAAGGTCGAGGGCATGTACAACGAGACCGGCCAGCTCGACGAGGTGTTCCGCCGCATCACGCTGCCCGACACGGTGAAGAAATAAGGATGAGAGTGATCTGGACCATCGCGAAGCGCGAGCTCGCCAGCTACTTTACCTCGCCGGTCGCCTACGTCTTCCTGGTGATCTTCCTGCTCCTCACCGGCTTCTTCACGTTTACCGCCGGCAATTTCTTCGAGCGCGGCGAGGCGAGCCTGTCGGCCTTCTTCGGCTGGCATCCCTGGGTGTACCTGGTGCTCGTGCCCGCGGTGGGCATGCGCCTGTGGGCGGAGGAGCGTCGCTCGGGGACGCTCGAGCTGCTCCTCACCATGCCGCTCGCGCCCTGGCAGGCGATCCTGGCCAAGTTCCTCGCGAGCTGGCTGTTCCTCGCGGTGGCGCTCGTGCTCACCTTCCCCACCGTCATCACCGTCAACGTGCTCGGCGAGCCCGACAACGGCATGGTAGTGGCGGGCTACCTGGGCAGCTTCCTCCTCGCCGGCGCCTACCTCGCCATCAGCTGCATGACCTCCGCCATGACGCGCAACCAGGTCGTGGCGTTCATCCTCTCGGTGGTGCTGTGCCTGTTCCTCATCCTCGCCGGCTTCAACCCCGTCACCGACCTGCTGGTGCGCTGGGCGAGCCCCGCGGTGGTCGACACGGTGGCCGCGTTCTCGGTCATCACCCACTTCGATGGGTTCCAGCGCGGCGTGATCGACACGCGCGATCTCGCTTTCTTCCTTTCGGTGATCGGCTTCGCGCTCTTCGCGACCGGCGTCATCATCCGCGGCCATCGCGCCGGCTGACCCATGAAGAAATACGAGCACCTGATCTACTCCGCGATCGGCCTGGTGGCGCTGTTCCTCCTGCTGGTGGCGGCGAACTACCTCCTCACCAAGGCGCCGACCCGCCTCGCTGACCTCACGGAAGGCAACCTCTACACGCTCTCCGGCGGCACCAAGCGCATCCTGCGCGAGCTCGAGTCGCCGGTGCGACTGAAGCTCTATCTCTCGCAGGGCGAGGCGGTGCCGGTACAGCTCAGGAGCTTCGCGCAGCGCGTCGAGGACCTGGTGCGCGAGTTCCAGGCCGCCTCCGGCGGCAACCTGCGCGTCGAGCGTTACAACCCGCGCCCCGACTCCGAGGAGGAGGACGCGGCGCAGCTCGACGGCATCGAGCCGCAGCAGCTCTTCTCCGGCGAGCAGTTCTACCTCGGCGTCGCGGTGAGCCAGCTCGACCGCAAGCAGGCCATCCCGGCGATCACGCCCCAGCGCGAGCGGCTGCTCGAGTACGACCTCATCCGCGCCATCGCGCGCGTGGGCAAGCCCGAGCGGCCGACGATCGGCCTGATGGCGGGCCTGCCCGTGATGGGCGAGCGCTTCAACCCGTTCACGCGCCAGAGCTCGGAGCCCTGGGTGCTCGCCAACGAGCTGCGCCGCGAGTTCGAGGTGAAGGAAGTGCCGATGAACGCGAAGGAGATCGACAAGAGCATCGGTGTGCTGCTCGTCATCCACCCGCGCGACCCGCAGCCGCAGCTCGAGTACGCGCTCGACCAGTTCGTGCTGCGCGGCGGAAAGCTCATCGCCTTCGTCGATCCCTACGCTTACTTCGACCAGAGCATGCCGCAGATGCCGGGCATGCCGCAGCAGGTCTCGAGCTCCGCGCTCCCCCGGCTCTTCAAGGCCTGGGGTGTGGAGTTCGACCCGGGCAAGGTGATCGCCGACGTGGTGTTCGCCTCGGGCGGAGGCGCGAACTACACCCCGACGGTCCTGTCGCTCAACCGCACCGCGCTCAACCGCGAGGACATCGTCACGAGCTCGATCGAGACGCTGCTCTACGCGTTCGGCGGCGCGTTCAAGGTCAAGCCCGCCGAGGGACTGCGCGCGACACCCCTGGTTGAAAGCTCGCCCAACGCGATGCTCCTCGACAGCTCGCGCGCCACGCTGCGCGGCGACGAGGCGATGAAGGGCTTCCAGCCTTCGGGCAGCACGATGCCGCTTGCGCTGCGGCTCTCCGGCAAGTTCAAGACTGCCTTTCCCGAGGGGCTGACCGAGAAGGAGAAGCCCGTAGCGGGCACGCCGGTGCTGCGCGAGTCGACCGCGGACAACGCCGTCGTCCTCGTCGCCGACATCGACATGCTCGCCGACGGCGCGGCGGTCGACGTGCAGGACGTATTCGGCCGCAAGGTGATCGTGCCCTCGAACGGCAATCTCGCCTTCGCGGTGGGCCTGGTGGAGCAGCTCGCGGCCGGCGACGAGCTCGTGACGCTGCGCAGTCGCGCCGCCGCGTTCCGCCCGCTCACCGTGGTGCGCGAGCTCGAGGCCGAGGCACAGAAACAGTACTTCGGCAGGATCCAGAGCCTCGAGGAGGAGCTGCAGAAGACCAACGCGAAGCTCCAGGAGCTGCAAAAGGCTCAAGGGCCCGGCGGCCAATCGGCGCAGATCCTCACGCCCGAGCAGCAGGCCGAGCTCGAGCGCTTCCGCAAGACGGTGGCCGAGACGCGCCTCGCGCTCAAGGAGGTCCGGAAGAACCTGCGCCAGGATGCCGAGAGCCTGGTGTTCTGGACCAAGGTGGCCAACATCGCCCTCATGCCGCTCCTGGTTGCGCTGTTCGGACTGATGGTAGCGTTGGTTCGTAGAAGAAAAACCGCATGAACGCGCGGGTTGCCGCGATCCTGGTCGTGCTGCTCGTCGTGCTGGGCGGCGGGGCGCTTCTCTACCAACAGCAGGAACGCGCCCGGCGTCCGGCGAACGTCGAGACCCTGGGGCGCACCGTGCTTCCCGACCTGCGGGTCGCCGACGTGGCAGAGGTCAGGATCGTCGAGCCGAAAGCCACCCTGACGCTCGACCGGCAGGCCGAGCGCTGGGTCATCGAGGAGCGCGGCGGCTATCCCGCCGATCTCGGCAAGGTCCGCGAGTTCGTCCTCAAGCTCGCCTCGCTCAAGATCGGGCAGATCGAGCCGATCGGCGAGAAGGACCGCGCGCGCCTGAACCTCGACGCCTCGGGCACCCGGGTCGAGCTCGCCAATGCGGAGGGCAAGACGCTCGCCGCCCTGACGCTGGGCAAGAAGTACTACAAGCGGGAGGCGGAAAACCCCGGCAAGACGCCGGCCGACGGCCGCTTCGTCGCCTTGCCCGGCGAGGACAAGCAGGTCTTCCTGGTTTCCGATCCGCTCGCCCAGGCGAGCACGGCAAGCGCCGACTGGATCGACCGCACCGCCTTCAAGGTGGAGATGGTGAAGAGCCTCGAGGTCCGCTACCCGGACGGCAGCGGCTACCGCATCTCGCGAAGCGGCGACAACGCCGACTGGCGCCTGGAGGGCGCGCGCCCCGGCGAGAAGGTGGATGTATTCCGCGCCAACGCAGCCTCCTACTCGCTCAACCTCCTCGAGCTGGCGGACGTTGCGCCCAAGGAAGCAACGGATACCGGGCTTGCCAACCCCACGATCGTCAACGCCACGACGCTCGCCGGACGCACCTACAACCTCAAGGTCGGCAAGCTCGAAGGTGACAACTACTACGTCTCGTTCAAGTCTTCCGGCACCGAGGAGAAGCCGCTCGAGATCCTGCAGTCGCAGCACATCCTGCTGATCCCCAAATCCAAGCTCGAAGACACGCTGAAGAAACGCGCCGAGCTCTTGGAGAAGAAAGGAGACACGAAGAAATAGCGGTCCCGCCCGGCCGGGGGTCTTCCAAGGAGCCGACGCTTGCTGCTATAAATCCCGCAGGCACCCCTCGGAGGAGGAAGGTCCGTGGCGCATTCCATCAAACGCGTAAGGACGATTGCGCTCTTCGGCCAGGCGGGCGCGGGCAAGACCACCCTGGCCGAAGCGCTGCTCGCCAAGGCGGGGGTGATCCCCGCGGCGGGCAGCGTAGAGCGCGGCAGCACCGTCTGCGACTACACCCCGCTCGAAAAGCAGCTGCAGCACTCCCTGAAGCTCGCGGTCGCGAGCTTCGACCACAAGGATACGAAGATCTACCTGCTCGACACCCCGGGCTACCCGGATTTCCTCGGTCACGCGCTGCCGGCGACCGCCGCGGTCGAGACCGCCGCGGTCGTCATCAACGCGCAGAACGGCCTGGAAATGATGACTGGCCGCTTCATGCAGTGGGCGGCGAAGCGCGGCCTCGACCGCCTGGTGATCGTCAACAAGATCGACGCGGACAACGTGGCTCTCGAGGACCTGCTCGAGCGCATCCAGCAGGCGTTCGGACGCGAGTGCCTGCCGCTCAACCTGCCGGCGGCGAGCCGCACCAGGGTATCCGACTGCTTCTTCGCGCCCTCGGGGGAAGCGGACTTCTCCTCGGTGGAGGAGGCGCACCGCAAGCTCATCGACCAGGTCGTCGAAGTCGACGAGAAACTGATGGAGCGCTACCTGGAGAAAGGCGAGGTGACGCCCGAGGAGCTGCACGAGCCGCTCGAGCGCGCGCTGCGCGAGGGACATCTCATCCCCGTGGTGTTCACTTCGGCGAAGACCGGCGCGGGCATCGCGGAGCTCCTCGACGTGATCGTCGAGCTCCTGCCCAACCCCACGGAGGCGAACCCGCCGGCCTACACCGCCACGCCCTCGGGCGGCGGGGAGCCGGAGACGCTGGTGCCGATCCCCGATCCCTCGAAGCACGTGCTCGCGCACGTCTTCAAGATCGAGATCGACCCTTATATAGGGCGGCTCGCCGTATTTCGCATGCACCAGGGGCGGCTCACGCCTGGCATGCAGCTCTACGTCGGCGAAGGCAGGAAGCCCATCAAGCCTGGCCATCTCTACCAGCTGCGCGGCAAGACGCAGGTCGAGGTGAGCGAGGCGCTGCCGGGCGACATCTGCGCCATCGCCAAGATCGACGAGATCCAGTTCGATCATATCCTGCACGACTCGGCGGCCGACGCCCACGTGCACGCGAAGCCCCTGGAGATGCCGACCTCGGTGTTCGGGCTTGCGGTGCAGTCCAAGAAGCGCGGCGACGAGCAAAAGGTGTCGGATGTGCTGCACAAAATCATGGCGGAGGATCCGTGCTTCCGCCTCGAGCACAACGCGCAGGCGAACGAGATGGTGATGCGAGGCCTGGGCGAGATGCACCTGAAGACGGTGCTGGAGAAGATGTCGACGCAGTACAAGCTCGAGCTCGACACGCGCCCGCCGTCCATCCCCTACCGGGAGACCATCGTCGCCAGGGCCGAGGGGCACAACCGCCACAAGAAGCAGACCGGGGGCGCGGGCCAGTTCGGCGAGGTGTACCTCAAGGTCGAGCCGCTGCCGCGCGGCAAGGGCTTCGAGTTCGTCGACAGCGTGAAGGGCGGCGCGATTCCCAACCAGTTCATCCCGTCGGTGGAGAAGGGCGTGAGGAGCGTCCTCGACTCGGGCTTCGTCGCCGGCTACCCGCTGCAGGATGTGCGTGTCATCGTCTACGACGGCAAGAGCCACCCTGTGGACTCCAAGGACGTGGCCTTCATGTCCGCCGGCCGCAAAGCCTTCCTCGACGCGCTCGGCAAGGCGCGCCCGATCGTGCTCGAGCCGATCGTCAATGTCGAGATCACCGCGCCCGACAGCAAGATGGGCGACATCGCGGGCGAGCTCTCGGGGCACCGTGGCCAGATCAAGGGCTCCGACACGCCGCGGCCGGGCCTCGTGCAGATCACGGCGCAGGCGCCGCTCTCGGAGCTCGAGCACTTTCCGGCGCGGCTCAAGTCGCTCACCGCCGGGCACGGCTCCTACAGCCTAGAGTTCAGCCACTACGAGCCGGCGCCGCCCCACCTGCAGCAGAAGCTCGTGGCGGCGCACAAGCCCCAGGCGAGCGCGGAAGACTAGCCCTGCACTTCGTCCGCGAGGGAAGCGGCGCGCCGCCGCTCTTGTTCGTGCACGGCTTCGCCTGCAATCACGAGGATTGGAGGCATCAGGTCCGCGCCTTCTCTCCTTCTCATGACACCATAGCCTGCGATCTGCGCGGCCACGGCGCGACACCCGGCCGGGCGCACGAGTGCTCGATCGAGCACTACGGCGGCGACGTCGCGGCGCTGGTCGCGAATCTGGCGCTGCCGAAGACGGTTCTCGTCGGGCACAGCATGGGCTGCCGCGTGGTGCTGGAGGCGAACCGGCTCGCCCCCGAGCGCATCGCCGGCATCGTGCTCGTCGACGGCAGCCGGCTCGGGACGGGCGAACCGCAGGCTGCCGAAGCGGCCACCCGGGCGACGATCGACGCCAGGGGCTACCCGGCTTTCGCCGAGGACTTCTTCCGCGCGATGTTCTTCCGTCCCTCGCCCGAGGCCGATGCCGTCGTCGAGCGCGCCGTGCGCTCGAGCGCCGCTTTCGGCGCCGATCTCCTTGCCCGCGTCGCGCGCTGGGACGCGGCCACGCTCGACGCCGCGCTCGCCGCCGTGCGCGCGCCGCTGCTCGCGATTCAGAGCACGATGATGGACACCAGCCGGCGCCGGGTGCCAATGAAAGCCGGCGACTCGAGCCCCTGGCTCGAGCTGCTCATGCGCCACGGTGCACGCGTCGAGATCGTGCCGGGCACCGGACACTTCACGATGCTCGAGGCACCGGCGGCGGTCAACGGCCTGATCGGCGCCTTCTTGGAGCGGCTCTAGCCGGGTTTGGTATCTCCTCGGCAGTGCAGAAAGCGCCGCCCTGGTACGCTTCGGCGATCGCGTCGCTGCTTGGCTTTTCTCTCTTCAGCACTTCTTCGGCAAACACTTCGGAATCGTCCTGCGGACGGTAGCCCAGGCGCGCCGCGTTCGCGTTGTCGTACCAGGCGCGCTGGTTCCCCGAGATGCCGTAGACGATCTCGAACCGGATGCCCGGGTGCTCGATGCCGATGCTCACGAGCTGCGCGAGATCGCGCGGGCTGAGCCAGAGCGAGAGCCGGCGCTTGTCGATCGGCTTTGGATTGACGTTGCCGATCCTCATCATGAACACCTCCATGCCGTACTTGTCGGCGTAGAGGCTGCCGAGCGCCTCGCCGAACACCTTCGAGACGCCGTAGCGGCTGTCGGGCTTCGGATAGACGCGGTGGTCGATGGTCTGGTCGCGCCGGTAGAAGCCGGCCGCGTGATTGCTCGTGGGAAAGAGGATGCGCTTCACGCCGTTGCGCCGCGCCGCCTCGAAGACGTTGTAGCAGCCGACGATGTTCGCCTGCAGGATCGCGGGCCACGGCCCCTCCACCGAATAGCCGCCCAGATGCACGATCGCGTCCACGCCCTTCGTGATCCTCAGCGCATCGGCCATCCTGGAGATGTCCGCGCGCATGAAGGTCTTCCCCTTGTGCTTCTTCAGGTTCCTCTTGTCCGAGAGCCTGAGCTTGTACTTTCCGGCCAGCTCCCGGCGCAGGTGCGATCCCACGTCGCCCGCGGCGCCGGTGATCAGGATGGTCTTCACAGCACTCTCCCTGTCGATTCGTTGAACAGCGCCGCGCGCTCGAAGTACACCGAGTGGCCCGCCGCCGGCACGCGCACCGCTTCGCCTCGCGGCGCGAGCTTCGCGAGCGCCGGGCCCGCGGCGGGCGGGAACACCCAGTCCTCCTCGCCGGTCAGGAAGAGCACCGGCACGCGCAGCTGCTCGAGGAGCGAGGGCGGGCGAGAGCGCAGCTCCCCGATGCGCTTGCGCACCGCCTCGCGGAAGCCCGAAGGCGTGAGCTGGTAGATCTGCCAGTAAAGCTGCGCCGCCGCCGGCTGCTCGCGCGCCATGCGCTCGCCGCTCGCGGGCAGGATGCCGCGCGCCTGCATGCCCGCCAGCATGCCGGGGGCGAGGCGCAGCCATTCGTCGACGTCCTTGTCCTTCAACAGCCGGTAATCGAGCGTTCCGGAGGTCGACGCCATCACGAGCGAGCGCACGCGCCGGGGCTCGCGCAGCGCGTACTCCAGGCAGGTCCAGCCGCCCATCGACTGGCCGACGAGCGCCACGTCCTCGAGATCGAGATGCTCGATGAGAGCGGCGAGGTCGTCGGCGTACGCATCGGGCGCCCGCTCTCCCGGCACGGCGCCCGAAGGCGGGAAGCCGCGGTGCGAAAACACCACGCAGGTGTGCGAGCGGGCGAAGTGCGCCACCTGCTGCCACCAGGAGAGGTGGTTGCCGCCGAGCCCGTGGGCGAAGACGATCGGCGGCCCGTCTCCCGCGACCTCATAGTGGATCCGGCAGTCCTTTCTCTCCAGCACGCCGACGCTTCTGTTCAAAGCAGCTCCTTGCGCTTCCAGTGCTCCGCGTTGACCGCGCCCTTGGGCGCCTTTCCCTTCGCGATCTCGGCCGCCTGCGCGACCGTCTCCATCGACTGGTGCTCGATCGCGGGTTGCGTGAGGCCCGCGCTGTGCGGCGTGGCGAGGACGTCTGCGCGCGCGGCGATCCGCGGCGTGGGCATCTGGTCGGGCGCGCGCCCCACGTCCAGGGCGCAGCCGCCGAGCCGTCCGGAGTCCAGGGCGGCCTCGAGCGCCGCCTCGTCGACAAGGTTGCCGCGCGAGACGTTGATGAAGAAAGCGCCTTTCTTCATTCTCGCGAACGCCTGCGCATCCATCAGATTCTCCGTCTCGGCCGTTGCCACCGCCAAGGGAACGACATAGTCCGACTCCTCGAGGATTTGCTGCCTGGGCACCTGCGCGACGTCCTTGACGTAGGGATCGTGGACGAGAACGCGCATCCCAAAGGCCGCGCCGAGCCGCGCGACCTCGCGCCCGATCGCGCCATAGCCGATCACGCCGAGCGTGCTGCCCTTGAGCTCCCGCCCCATGACGGCCTTCGGCACCTCGCCGGAACGGTAAGACGAGGCATAGCGGGTGATGCCGCGCGACAGATCGATCATGAAGCCGAAGACCTGCTCGGCGACCGCGGCGACGAAGCCCGCGCTCGCCTGCGTCACCAGCACGCCCGCCCGGCTCGCCGCGGCCACGTCGACGTTGCGGATGTCGATCGCGCAGCGCAAAAACGCCACGAGCCGCGGCAGGCGCTCGAACAGCGCCGCCGGCGCCGGCGACTGGCGGTAGGACACGATGAGCTCGCAGTCCTGCGCGGCCGCGATCAGGGCTTCGCCTTCGAGCGTTTGCTTCTCGCTCGGCTTCACTTCGCCTATCGCCTTCAGGCCCGCCAGGGCCCGCTCGCCGTAGTAGTTGGCGAGCGCCTCCGGCGAATGGGTGAGAAGGATCCTCAAGCGCCGTTCCCGTGCTCGGCGGCGAGCTTGCGGTAGCGCTCGAGGGAGCGCGTGAGATGCCGGCGCATCGCGTCGCGCGCGCCGCGCGCATCGCCTCCCGCAATCGCGCGGTAGATGCGCCGGTGCTCCTCCTGGATCCGCGCGAGGTAGGCACGGCTGCCGCCCATGCGCTCGGTCAGCCCGCTCACCATGCGCCGCGGGATGAGGTGCCGGCCGATGAACTGCAGGAAGCGCGGAAACTCGCTGTTGCCGGTCGCCTCGGCGATGGCGCGGTGGAACGCGAGGTCCTCGTCCACCGCGGACTCACCGCGCTGCGCGGCGCGCTCGATCGCCTCAAGCGCGGCGCCGATCGACCTCACGTGGGGGCGCGTGGCGCGCTCGGCGGCGAGCCCCGCGGATTCGATCTCCACTCCCAGGCGAAGCTCCATCACCGAGATGATGTCGCCGAGGGACTGCAGGCGCTCGGGGTCGATGCGGAAGGGCGCGCGCTGCGGCTCCGCGGAGACGAAGGCGCCGACGCCCTGCCGGGTGATCACCAGGCCGTCGGCGCGCAGGGCGGCCACCGCCTCGCGCACCACGGTGCGGCTGACGCGCGCCGCGCGGGTGAGCGCCTGCTCCGTCGGCAGGCGCTCGCCGGGCGCGAGCCGCCCGCTCTTGATCTCCTCGGCGAGCTGCTCGGAGAGGCGGCGAGACAGCTTGCTCGGCGGCGCGAGTGGTCGGATCCTCATGAGTAGTTGTATGATGACTGACGAATCCTAACAGAGGAGAGGACCATGAAACTTATCGCGGCGCTTGCCCTGCTCGCGCTGTCGCTGCCAGCGGCCGGGCAGGACAAGATGACGATCAAGGCGACCGACGTGCACCCGCTCGGCTACCCGACGGTCGAGGCGATCGTGCGCATGGGCGCGAAGCTCGAGAAAGCGACGAACGGCCGCATGGCGCTGCAGATGTTCCCGTCGATGCAGCTCGGCGGCGAGAAGGAGATGATCGAGCAGGCGCAGGTCGGCGCGCTGCAGATCGCGCGCATCTCGGTCGGGCCGATGGGGCCGATCGTCGACGAGCTCAACGTCTTCAACCTGCCGTTCGTGTTCCGCGACGAGGCGCACATGCGCAAGGTGATCGACGGGCCGATCGGGCAGGAGCTGCTGGAGAAGGTGACGAAGGACCCGCGCTCGCGCCTGGTGGTGCTGGGCTGGATGGACGCCGGCACGCGCAACGTCTACTCCGACCGGCCGGTCACCCGGCCCGGCGACCTCAAGGGCCGCAAGATCCGCATGATGGGCAACCCCATCTTCGTCGAGACCATGAACGCGATGGGCGGCAATGGCATCGCCATGGGCTTCAACGAGCTCTACCAGGCGCTGCAGACGGGCGTGGTGGACGGGGCGGAGAACAACGAGCCGACGCTCCTCGCGCAGAACCACTACCAGACCGCGAAGGGCAAGGTGTACAGCCTCACCGGCCACCTCATCATCCCCGAGATCTTCGTCTACTCCCGGGCGAGCTGGGACAGGCTCTCGAAAAGCGACCAGGACCTGATCCGCAAGGTGTCCCGCGAGGCGCAGATGGAGCAGCGCCAGCTATGGGACGCCATGGTGGCCGACGCGAAGGAGAAGCTGCAGAAAGCCGGCGTGCAGTTCGTGAAGGCGGACAAGGAGGCCTTCTACAAGGCGACGCAGCCGGTGCGCGACAAGTACGGCGCGAAGTACGCCGCGCTCCTCAAGCGCATCCAAGACACGAAGTAGAAAAATAGCGACCCTCTACCGCAAGGCGATGCAGGGCCTGTACCTGGCCTGCATCGTCGTCTCCGGGGTGGCGCTGGTCGCCATCACGCTGATGATCCCGCTCGGGGTCTTCATGCGCTATGTCATGAACGACCCGCTGCAGTGGCCGGAACCGGCCTCGGTCATCATGATGGTGCTCTTCTCCTTCGTCGGCGGCGCCGCCGTCTATCGCGCCAACGCGCAGATCGCCGTCGAAGCCTTCGTCGGGATGCTCGATCCGGACAAGCGCAAAGCGATGCGCTGGGCCGTCCATGCCTGCATGACGCTCATCGCCGCCTTCATGCTGGCCTACGGCGCGCATCTGTGCCACCTCACCTGGGGAAACACGGTCGCCGAGTTCCCGGGCCTCTCCGTCGGCATCGTGTACATGCCGATTCCCCTTGCCGGAGCTCTCACGTTGCTCTTCATCCTCGAGAAAGTATGGCTGGGCGACCCCCCCAAGGACGACGTGATGTACAGCGACCAGGCCGCCGAGCTGGAATGAATGTCCTGATCCTTCTCGGGTCTTTCGCGCTGCTCTGCGCCATCGGCGTGCCGGTGGCGTATGCGCTCGGGCTCGCGGCGCTCGTCGCCGCGCTCTACGTCGAGATCCCGCTCGAGGCAGTGATGCTCAAGATCTCGGACGGCACCGACGACTTCGCGCTCCTCGCCATCCCGTTCTTCGTGCTCGCCGGCGGCATCATGGCCGAGGGCGGCATGGCGGCGCGCCTGGTGATGCTCGCCAAGATCTTCTTCGGCGTGATCCGCGGCGGGCTCGCGCTCGTCAACGTGCTCGCGAGCACGCTGTTCGGCTGCATCTCGGGCTCCTCGGTCGCCGACACCGCCTCGATCGGCTCGGTGATGATCCCGCAGATGGTGAAGCAGGGATACTCGCGCGTTTTTGCCACCAACGTCACGATCTGCGGATCGGTGCAGGCACTGATGATCCCGCCCTCGCACAACGCGGTGATCTACTCGGTAGCGGCAGGCGGGACGATCTCGGTGGCACATCTCTTCCTCGCGGGGGTTCTCCCCGGCATCCTGTTCGGCCTGTGCCTGACCGGGCTCGTCATCTGGACCGCCCACCGGCGCAGCATGCCCAAGTCCGAGCCGATCCCGCTGCGCGAGATCCCGCGCATCGTGCTCGAGGCGCTGTGGGGCCTCGTCACCGTCGTCATCATCATCGGCGGCATCCTCTCCGGCGTGTTCACGCCCACGGAGTCCGCGGCGGTGGCGTGCGTCTATGCGTTCCTCGTGACCTTCCTCGTTTACCGCGACTACAAGTGGCGCGACCTGCCCCATCTCATCCACCGCGTCGTGAAAACGGTGGCGATGGTCATGATGCTGATCGGCTTCTCGGTCGGCTTCGGCTACATGATGGCGCTGATGCAGATCCCGGCGAAGGTGACGGCTTTCTTCCTCGGCATCTCGGAGAACAAGTACGTCTTCCTGCTGCTCGTGAACTTCCTGCTCCTGCTGCTGGGCACCTTCATGGACCTCGCGCCGATGCTTCTCATCTGCACGCCGATCTTCCTGCCGGTGATCGCGCAGCTGGGCATCGACCCGGTGCACTTCGGCATGATCATGATCCTCAACCTCGGCATCGGGCTCATCACCCCGCCGGTGGGACCCACGCTTTTCGTCGGCTGCGCGGTCGGCAAGGTGTCGATCGAGCAGGTGACGAAGGAGCTCTGGCCCTTCTACGGGGCGATGTGCTTCGCGCTGCTGCTGGTAACCTACATCCCCGCGCTTTCCCTGTGGCTGCCCGGACTGATGAAATGAGCGACTGGAAACCGAGCCAACGCGTCCCCGACGCCGCCATCCACGAAGTCGACGCCGCTTTCGCCAGGCTGCGGCTGCCGCTCTGCAAGATCGAGCGGCTGCACACCGGCACGCGCTGGGCGGAAGGGCCGGTGTGGCTGGGCGATGCACGCTGCCTCCTCTGGAGCGACGTGCCGGGCAACCAGATGCTGCGCTGGGACGAGGAGACCGGCGCGGTCACACCGTGGCGCCGGCCCTCCGGGCACGCCAACGGCAGCACGCGCGACCGGCAGGGGCGCCTGCTCACCTGTGAGCACAGCGGGCGGCGCGTCTCGCGGACGGAGCGGGATGGAACCGTTGTTTCCCTCGTGGAGGGATACGAAGGGAAAAGGCTGAATTCGCCGAACGACATCGTGTGCAAGTCCGACGGCTCGGTCTGGTTCACCGATCCAAGCTTCGGCATCCTGGGCTACAACGAAGGCGTCAAGGCCGAGGCCGAGCTCCCGACGCACGTCTATCGCTGGCTCGACGGCAACCTGACCGTCGTCGCGGAAGGCATCAACCAGCCCAACGGACTCGCTTTCTCGCCGGACGAATCCATTCTCTACGTCGTCGAGTCGCGCTCGGTGCCGCGCAAGATACTGGCCTTCGAGGTCACGAAGGATTCCCTTTCCAACCGGCGAGTGCTGATCGACGCGGGCCCGCGCGGCACGCCTGACGGCTTCCGCGTCGACACCGAGGGCAACCTCTGGTGCGGCTGGGGCATGGGCGCCGAGGGGCTCGACGGCGTGCACGTCTTCAATCCGGACGGGCGGCTCATCGGGCGCATCGACCTGCCCGAGCGCTGCGCCAACGTGTGCTTCGGCGGCCTGTACCGCAACCGCCTCTTCATGGCGGCGACGACGTCCCTCTACGCGCTATACGTCAACACGCAGGGCGTCCCGTACTTCTAGGCGAGCCGCGCGCGCTCGACGCAGGTCCTGAGCACCTCATCGGGATCGCGCCGCCACCAGTCGAGCTCCGAGAAGATCTCGACCTCCTGCATGCCGCGGTAGCCGGCCGCCTCGACCCAGCCGCGGATCCGGGGCAGGTCGATGACGCCGTCGCCCATCATGCCGCGGTCGTTGAAGAGATCGCGCGTTGCCGGCAGCCAGTCGCAGATGTGGTAGCCGAGGATGCGGCCGCGCGCTCGGGCGAGCTGGCCCTCGAGCTTCGGATCCCACCAGAGGTGGTAGACGTCGACCGCGACGCCCGCGCCCTCGCCGAGGGCGTCGCACATGTCGAGCGCCTGCTCCAGGGTGTTGACCGCGGCGCGGCCGACCTGCATGGGATGCAGCGGCTCGATGGCGAGCGGCACGCCGGCCTTGCGCGCTTGCGGAAGGACTTCGGCGATGCAGTCGCGGATGTGGCTTCGCGCGCCGGCGAGGTCCTTGGACCCGGGTGGCAGGCCGCCCACGACGAGCACGAGCGACGCCGCGCCGAGCTCGTGCGCCTCCTCGATCGCGCGCAGGTTGTCGTCCTTCCAGCCCTTCTCCGCGAAGAAGCCTCCGCGGCACAGGCCGGTGACTTTCAGTTCGTGGCTCTTTATCGAGGCGACGGCTTCTCGAAGCCCCATCTGCGCCACCTGGTCCCGCCAGAGCGAGATGCCGCGGATGCCGTGGCGCGCGCAGCCGTCGATGATCTGCGCCAGGTCCCACTGCTTGCGCACCGTCGCGCTGTTGAGCGCGAGATCCATCAGAGCGTCCCCGGCGGGAAGAGCCGCGGCAGGAACAGCGCAATCTGCGGAAAGACGATGATCGCGGCGAGCACCACGAACATGGGCAGGAGCATGATCATCACGTCCTTGAGGGCATCGAGCACGCGGATGCCGGCGATGTGCGCCGAGATCATCAGGCAGAGGCCGTAGGGCGGCGTGACCAGGCCGAAGGCGAGCGAGACGATGCCGATGATGGCGAAGTGGATCGGGTCCATGCCGACGCTGCGCGCGAGCGGCTCGAGCACGGTGCCGACGATGACGATCGCGGGAATGGCGTCGAGAAAACAGCCCACGACGAGGAAGACCGCGGCGATGAAGAAGCCCGCGGCGATCGGTCCCATGCCCCAGGCGGCCACGTTCTCGAGCAGCGCTTTCGGGATCTGGTAGTACGCCAGCAGCCAGCCGAAGGCGGAGGCCGTGCCGACGCAGAAGAGCGCCACACCGGTGAGCCGCCCGGTCTCGAGCAGCGCGTGGTGCAGGCCCTTCGGGTCCATCTCGCGGTAGACAAGCATGGTGAGCGCCGCGGCGTAGAGCACCGCGATGCACGCGGACTCGGTGGCGGTGAACCAGCCGAAGATCTTCCCTCCGATGATGATCACCGGCGTCATCAGCGCGGGCACCGCTACGCCGACCGCCTTCAGCGTCTCGAGGAACGTCGCGCGCGGATAGGTCGGATAGCCGCGGGCCTTCGCGTAGGCGTGCACGGTCGCCATCTGGGCCCCGGCGATGAGGAGGCCAGGGACGATCCCGGCGAGGAACAGCCCGCCGATCGAGACGGTGAGCAGGCCGCCCCACACGATCATCAGGATGGAGGGCGGCATGATTACCGCAAGCACGGCCGACACCGCGGTGATGGCGACCGAGAAGCTGTCGTCGTAGCCTTCCTTGCGCTGGGCCTCGATGAACAGCTTCGACTGGCTCGCCGCGTCGGCGGTGGAGGAGCCCGAGATCCCGGCGAAGAACACCGAGAGCACTACGTTCACCTGCGCGAGCCCGCCGGGGAAGTGGCCGACCAGGTCGCGCGAGAGGCGCACGAGGCGCGTGGTGATGCCGCCCACGTTCATCAGGTTCGCGGTGAGGAGGAAGAAGGGCACCGCGAGCAGGATGAACGAGTTGTAGGCGTTGAAGGTCTCCTGCACCAGGTTCTGCGGCGTGAGCCGGTCCTCGATGAGGAAGACCGGCAGGCAGGCGAGGCCCAGCGAGAACGCCACCGGCACGCGCAGCGCGAGCAGCGCGAAGAACACCCCGAACATGATCATGCTGGCGGTGCCCGGCTCGAGGACGGTCGCGCCGGTCACGGGCGCGCCAGGGTCTGCACGTCAGTCCACATCTGCTCGCCGATGAAGAGAATCCATGTCGCGCCGGCGAGCGGCCACGCGACATGGATCGTCCACAGCGGTAGCTCGGCGAGCTCGGAGATGCGGTTGAGCGCGAAGCGCGTGAAGTCGATGCCCCACCACAGGAAGACGAAGGCGAAGACGAGCACGAATAGGCCGGCGAGCAGGCGCAGCGCCGCCTGACCGCGCGGCCCGAGCGGCGGCCAGAGGTCGACCACGAAGTGCGTGCCCTCGCGGATGCCGACCATGGCGCCGATCATGATCGACCAGATGAAGCAGAAGCGCGCCATCTCCTCGGTCCAGATGTAGCTCGGGATCAGCGCGGTGTAGCGCGAGAAGATCTGCAGCGACACCGGGACGACGAGGATCGCCACCGTGGCGACGAGCAGCCACGAGAGCAGCCGGCTGTACCAGCGCGTGATCTTCCGCAGCACAAGAAAACGGAGGCTTGCGCCGCCGTCCGCCTCCTTTTCCTGGAGCTACTTGATGCTGTTGATCTTCGCGAGGATGGCCTCCGCGCCGATCTCCTTCGCGTAGGCCGCCATGACCGGGTCCACCAGCTTCTTCATCTGGTCGCGGCCGGCGAAAGGCACGCGCTTGAGCTTGCCTTCCTTCTCCAGCTTCACAAGCTTCTGCTCGTCCTCGCTCGACTCGATCTTGCGGCCGTACGCGCCCGCCTCCTTGCCCGCCTTGAGCACCGCCGCCTGCAGGGCCTTGTCGAGCTTCTTGAACGTCTTGCCCGAGAAGCACAGCGGCCGGATGGTGATCGCGTGCTGGGTCATGGAGAGGTGCGGCGCCACTTCGTAGAACTTCATCTGCTCGACCCCCGCGGCCTCGTTCTCGCCCGCGGCGATGACCCCGTTCTGGATGGCGTTGTATACCTCGTTGTAGGCGATGACGGTGGGCGCCATGCCCGCGGCCTGGAAGGTGCGGCTCCAGATCGGCGCGCCCTGCACCCGCACCTTGAGGCCCTTCAGCTCCTGCATGTTCTTGACCGGCTTGTTGACGAAGATGTTGCGGGTGCCGCCGCCGGCGTACCCGATCAGCATCACGTCGGCCTTCTCCGCGATCTCGTCGGCAATCGGCTTGAGCACGTCCTGGTCGAGCACCTTGTTCCAGTGCTTGAGGTCGCGGAACAGGAACGGCGCGTCGATGAAGGGCGCCGCCTTGGAGAAGGTGGACATGTGCGCGGGCGATACGATCGCGTAGTCCACCGCCTTGCCCTGCGCCATGTACTCGAAGTACTGCTTCTCCAGCCCGAGCTCCGAGTTCTTGTGCAGCACGAAGCTCACCGGCTTGCCGTAGTACTTCTTCACCAGCTCGTCGAACTTCGCCATGGCCTTGGTGAAGGCGTGCTCGTCGTTGAACTGCGAAGCCCCGTGCAGCGTGAGCGTCTGTGCATTGACCGCAGCGCAGAACGCCAGCCCGGCGAGGGCGTAAAAAGCCTTTCTCATGCGGTTCCCCTTGTCTCCTTGAAGGTGATGCGCCACAGTGTACGCGCATCGCCCGGGTCGGTGAGCGCCGCGGCGCCTGTCAGGCGCATCCGTGCGTGGCGAGGAGCTGCTTCATGCGCGCGCAGGCGAGCGGCGGGTCCGCGAGCAGGCCGGCGCCGTCGGCGAGGCGGAAGAGCTCGGAAAGATGCAGTACGTGGCGCGCCGACTGCTGGCCGCCGACCATGACGAAGTGGTCCTGGTGGCCGTTCAGCCAAGCCATGAACACCACCCCCGTCTTGTAGAAGCGCGTCGGCGCCCGGAAGATGTGCCGGGAGAGCGGAACCGTAGGGGAAAGGGTTTCATGGTATTCGGTCCTTTTCCCCTCGGACAGCAGAGACAATGCTTGTGACGCGGCGGGCGCGATGGCGTCGAAGATGCCGAGGAGCGCGTCGGAGTGCCCCTGCGCGTCGCCCTCGATCAGCTCGGCGAAGTTGAAGTCGTCGCCGGTGTACATGCGCACCCCCTTCGGTAGCTTGCGGCGCATGACGATCTCCTTGTCCTTGTCGAGGAGCGAGATCTTGATCCCGTCGACTTTCGCGGCGTGCTTTCCGAGGATCGCGACACAGGTCTCCATGGCCGCGTAGTGATCCTTGCTGCCCCAGTAGCCCTCCAGCGCCGGGTCGAACATCTCGCCCAGCCAGTGGATGATCACCGGCTCCTTTACCTGCGAAAGGATCCGGTCGTAGACCTTCGCATAGTCCTCGGGGCCCTTCGCGCTCGCCGCGAGCGCGCGGCTCGCCATGAGGATGATGCGGCCGCCCAGCTTCTCGATGGCCGCGCACTGCGTCTCGTAGGCGCCGATGATTTCGCCCAGGGCGTACCTGCCCGGCGCCAGGTGATCGGTCCCGGCGCCCG
>DASRKB010000246.1:0-3200 GCA_035649175.1 Burkholderiales bacterium
CGCTCGGTTGCGCGTCTATCGCTGCAAGGTGTCGCTGGCGCCGGCCGCCGGCACCGCACCCTTTGCTCCGCTCGAGTGGAAGGGCGAGCGGCGGCTCCCGGTTCCCGTGCTCGGTGGGGAGCTGCGCTTTCGCGCGGCACGCGGCGAAGGCATCGATGCGAGGCACCGACCGCTGCAAGTGCGGCTGCGCGCCGGGGGCGAGCGGCTGCAGCCCGATGCGCGGCGCCCGCGGCGCACGCTGAAGAACCTGTTCCAGGAAGCCGGTGTCCCAGCATGGGAGCGAGAGCGGTTGCCGTTGCTCTTCAGCGGCGAGCGGCTGGTGTGGGTGCCAGGCGTGGGCGTCGACGCGGCCTACCAGGCCGCGCCGGGCCAAAGCGGGATACTCCCGCAGTGGCGCCGCCGCATCTCGTAAGTCTCTGTTTTATAATTCGACGCTGGTTTTTTGGGGGAAGTCCAAGGCAATGGCGCTCGAGCGCACACTTTCGATCATCAAGCCCGACGCGGTGAAGAAGAACGTCATCGGGCAGATACTGGCGCGCTTCGAGGCCGCGGGCCTGCGCATTGTGGCGGCGCGCATGATGCACCTGTCGCGCGCCGAGGCGGAGGGCTTCTACGCGGTTCATCGCTCGCGGCCCTTCTTCACGGATCTCGTGGGATTCATGACCTCCGGGCCGGTGCTCGTGCAGGTGCTCGAGGGCGAGGACGCCATCGCGAAGAACCGCGAGCTGATGGGGGCGACCGATCCGAAGAAGGCCGCGAAAGGGTCCATCCGCGCCGACTTCGCGGATTCCATCGACGCCAACGCCGTGCACGGCTCGGACGCGCCCGAGACGGCGCGTACCGAAGTCGCCTACTTTTTTCCGGCCTGCGAGGTGTTCTCGCGTTGAAGGCGAACCTCCTCGGCTACGACGCCCAGGGACTCGCCGCGTTATTCGCCGCGATGGACGAGAAGCCGTTCCGCGCCCGGCAGGTGCTGCGCTGGGTCCACCAGGCGGGCGAGGCGGATTTCTCGCGCATGAGCGACCTCGCGAAAGACCTGCGCGGCAAGCTCGCCGAGAGGGCGAGCGTCGAGGCGCCGGCGATCGTCGGGGACACGCTCGCCGGCGATGGCACGCGCAAGTGGCTGCTCAAGGTCGACGGCGCGAATGCGGTCGAGGCGGTGTTCATTCCCGAGCTCGGCCGCGGCACGCTGTGCATCTCGAGCCAGGCGGGCTGCGTGCTCGACTGCGCCTTCTGCTCGACCGGAAAGCAGGGCTTCAACCGCAACCTTTCCACCGCGGAGATCGTGGGCCAGCTGTGGCTGGCGAGCCGTCTCCTTCCCGGGAAGCGACCGGTGACCAATGTGGTGTTCATGGGCATGGGCGAGCCGCTCCTGAACCTCGAGCACGTGCTGCCCGCCCTGCGGCTCATGCTCGACGACGACGCCTACGGTCTTTCGCGCCGGCGCGTGACGGTCTCCACCGCGGGCGTCGTGCCCGGGATGGAGCGTCTGCGCGAGGAATGCCCGGTGGCTCTCGCCGTGTCGCTGCATGCGCCGAGCGACGAGCTGCGCGACCGGCTGGTGCCGCTCAACCGCCGCTATCCGCTGCGCGATCTGCTCGCCGCGTGCAACCGCTACCTCGAGAGGGCGCCGCGCGACTTCGTGACCTTCGAATATGTGATGCTCGACGGGGTGAACGACGGCGAGGCGGAGGCGCGCGAGCTTGCGCGCATCGCCACGCGCGTGCGCTGCAAGTACAACCTCATTCCCTTCAACCCGTTCCCGCGCTCGGCGTTCGAGCGCTCGCCGGCGATGCGCATCCGGCGCTTTGCCGAGATCCTGCAGCGCGCGGGGGTCACAGTGACCACCCGCAAGACGCGCGGGGACGACATTGCGGCGGCCTGCGGGCAGCTCGCCGGCGACGTCGCCGACCGCACGCGCCGAAGCCTGAGGCTGAAGGAGCTGCACGCGTGAAGCGGGTCGCGCTCGCGCTCGTCGCCGCGCTCTCGGCCTGCGCGGGCAGCGATCCGGGCGGACCGACTCCGCCGGGTGCGATGGTCATCGGCGACGTGAGCGATGCGCGCAACCGGGCGCGCCTGCACACCGACCTCGCAGCGCTCTACTACGGTCGCGGGAGCATGGCGATCGCCCTGGAGGAGCTGCGCATCGCGGTCGCCGCCGACCCGAGCTACGGGCCGGCGCACAGCATGTTCGGGCTGGTGTACATGCAGCTGCGCGAGACCAAGCTCGCGGAGGAGAGCTTCCGGCGCGCGCTTTCGCACTCGCCTAACGACTCGGACATCAATCACAACTTCGGCTGGTTCCTGTGCCAGACCGAGCGCGCCCCCGAATCGATCCCTTACTTCGTGGTCGCCGTCCGCAACCCGCTGTACCCAACGCCCTGGCGCTCCTACGCGGCGGCCGGCGTGTGCTCGCAGCGCATGAAGAACGACAAGCAGGCCGAGGGGTTTTTCGAGCGGGCGCTGCGGCTGGAGCCCGACGACCCGACGTCGCTCCTGCAGCTCGGGCAGATACGCTATCAGCAGGCAAGTTTCGAGGATGCGCGCGAGCTGGTCGGGCGCTTCAATCGGGTGGTGACGCCCACCGCGGAGTCCCTGTGGCTCGCGGCGCGCGTCGAGCGCAAGCTCGGCCAGCGCGTGGCGGAGCGCAACTATTCGACGGAGCTGCGCCGGCGCTACCCAGACTCGCCCGAGTACCAGGCGCTCCAGCGGGGCGAGTTTGACTGAGGCGGCGCAGACCGGGGTGGGCGCGGAGCTTGCCGCGGCGAGGCAGGCGCTCGGCCTCGCGATTGGCGACGTGTCGCAGCAGCTGAAGTTCGCGCCCCGGCAGATCGAGGCGTTGGAGCAGGAACGCTTCGGCGCGCTGCCAGGGCCGACGATCGCCCGCGGGATGCTGCGCAACTATGCGAGGTTTCTCAAGCTCGATGCGGACACGCTGCTCGAACTCGCGCGCGGGCAGCTGGAGGCGCCCGACGGCGAGCGCCTCGCGGCCCGCTTCAGGCAGCCGGTGCCCTTTTCCGACAACACGCGGCGCTCGACGCGGGTCTACGCCGGCGTTTCGGTTCTGATCCTCGGCGCGGTGGGCGCGCTCGCCTACGAGTGGCACCGCGAGCGCAGCGCCGCCCGGCAGCCCGCCTTCGTCGCCGCGGCGAAGGCGCCGCTCGAGCCGCGCGCCGTCGCGTTGGTCCAGGCGCCCGCAG
>DASRKB010000247.1:0-8871 GCA_035649175.1 Burkholderiales bacterium
GTCGTGTTCTTCGTGTTGCTTGCCCTCCTCGCGCCCTGGATCGCGCCCTACGACCCCCTGGCGACGAACTGGAGCGCCATCCGGGCCGCGCCGAGCGCCGCGCACTGGTTCGGCGGCGACGAGCTCGGCCGCGACGTGCTCTCGCGGGTGATCTGGGGCGCGCGCGCGTCGATCCTCGCCGGTCTCGTCTCGGTGAGCATCTCGCTCCTGCTCGGGGTACCGGTCGGCATGCTCGCCGGCTATCTCGGCAAGTGGGTGGATGTCGTGATCTCGCGCGTCACCGACGCCATGCTCGCGTGCCCGTTCCTGATCCTCGCCATCGCGCTCGCCGCCTTCCTCGGGCCCAGCCTCACCAACGCCATGATCGCGATCGGCATCTCCGCGACGCCGATCTTCATCCGCCTCACGCGCGCGCAGGTGCTCTCCGCCAAGGCCGAGGACTACGTCGAAGCCGCGCGCGCGCTCGGCAACCCGCATTGGCGCATCGCCCTGCGCCACATCCTCCCCAACATCGTCGCCCCGCTCATCGTCCAGACCACGCTCGCCATCGCCGCGGCGGTCATCGCCGAGGCCAGCCTGTCCTTCCTCGGCCTCGGGCAACAGCCGCCGGCGCCCAGCTGGGGGAGCATGCTCAACACGGCGCGCAACTACATCGGCCAGGCGCCGTGGATGGCGGTCTGGCCCGGCCTGTCGATCTTCCTGCTGGTGCTCTCCTTCAACCTGCTCGGCGACGGCCTGCGCGACGCGCTCGACCCGCGCCACAAGTAGATCGGGGTCTGACCCCGATCTTCATCGCGAATTGCGCGGCGCGGCGCGTTACTATTGGGGGGTAAAGGAGGGTTCGGTGAGGCCCCCAGGGGTTTGGGAGGCGCGAGGCTTTACGCTGATGGAGCTGCTGGTGGTCGTGGTGATCATCGGCCTGCTCGCGGGCTTCGTCGCGCCACGTTATTTCGGTCAGCTTGGAAGGTCGGAGGTCAACACCGCCAAGGCGCAGATCGATGCGCTCGGCAAGGCGCTTGACGCCTACCGGCTCGACACCGGCCACTACCCGAACATGGAGCTCGGTTTGAAGGCACTGATCGAGCGCCCGGCGAACGAGCCGAGCTGGAACGGTCCTTACCTGCGCAAGGACCTGCCGCTCGATCCCTGGGGCAAGCCTTACGTCTACAAGGTGCCCGGCGAGAAGGGTATTGACTTCGACCTCCTCTCGTACGGGAAGGACGGCCAGCCGGGCGGCACCGGCGAGGCCGCCGACATCACCAACCGCTAGCCCGACATGCGTTTCCAGTTGAAGGCGATCGGCCCGGACGGCAGCGTCGAAGCGCTCGACTTCCAGGCGCCCGACCAGGCAACTGCGGTGCAGACGCTGGAAGGACGGGGCTACACCATCCTGAGCGTGAGGGAGAGGAGAACGCTCGGCTGGCGAACCTCCAGCCGTTTTCCGCTCGTGCTCTTCAGCCAGGAGCTTTGCGCGCTCCTCGGCGCCGGGTTGCCGCTCGTCGAATCGATCGATACGCTCGCACAGAAGGAGCGCTCGCAGGAGTGGCGGGCGGTGCTGGAGGGCATCTCCCGGTCCCTGCGACAGGGGCAGCCGCTGTCGGCGGCGCTCGAGCAGTACCCGCAGGCGTTCGGCGCCCTTTACATCGCGACCGTGCGCGCCGCCGAGCGCACGAGCGACCTCGCGCCCTCGCTCGCGCGCTACATCGCCTACGCGACGCAGCTCGAGGCGATCCGCAAACGCGTCGTCAACGCCTCGATCTATCCCCTGCTGCTCATTGCCGTGGGCGGCATGGTGGCGCTCTTCCTTCTCCTCTACGTCGTGCCGCGCTTCGGCAAGATCTACGCCGAACGCGGGGCCGACCTGCCGCTCTTCTCGCGCTGGCTGCTCTCGTGGGGCCAGGCGGTCGACCAGCATGGCTGGCTGGTGCTGGCAGTGCTGTCGCTTCTCGCCGTCTCTGCCGTCGTTGTCCTCAGAAACGCGAAAGGCCGCGTCACGGACTTTCTCTGGCGGCTGCCGGCCCTCGGCGAGCGGCTCAAGGTGTACCAGCTCGCCCGCTTCTACCGAACGATCGGGATGCTGGTGCGCGGCGGCACGCCGCTCGTCGCGGCGCTCGAGACTTCCGGCGAGCTGTTGCATCCCATGCTGCGCGAGCGCCTCGCGGCGGCGAGCCACGCCATCGCCGAGGGACAGCGCCTCTCGGCGTCGATGGAGGCGAACGGGCTCACCACGCCGGTCGCGGCGCGCCTGCTCGCGGTGGGCGAGTCCGGCGGCAACATCGGCGAGATGCTCGAGAACATCGCCGCGTTCCACGACGAGGAAATGGCGCGCTGGGTCGACTGGTTCACGCGCCTCTTCGAGCCGATCCTCATGGCGCTGATCGGCCTGGTGATCGGCGTCATCGTCATCCTGATGTACATGCCGATCTTCGAGCTCGCCGGCGGACTGCAATGATCGACCTGGAGCAGATTTCGAGAGCGAGGCAAGCGGCGGCCGCGGCGCGCCGGCGGCTCGTGGATGTGCTCGAGGAGTCGCTCGGCCTCGATCCCGACGCGTTCACGGCGCGCCTCGCGGGCACGCTGCGCATCGAGCCGATCTCCATGGCGGAGCTGCGCGGCTGCGCGCCCGCCTTCGACCTGCTGCCCTTCGCCGAGGGCGCGCAGCGCGGCTGCGCGCTGCTGCGCGGCGCGGGCGAGCTGCTGCTCGCCTTCGACGATCCGTTCTCCGGCGAGCTGCAGGCCTGGGCCGAGGAGCGCATCGCCGAGCCCTTCCGCTGGCGGCTCGCGCACCGCGGCGACCTCGTCGCCTTCCTCGCGGGACACGAGGAGTCGCTGCGGGCCCTCGATGCCGTCCAGAGCGAGACCGGCGGCGCGGCGGAGGAGCGCGGGCGGGTGGAGGACCTGTCGCTCAAGGCGATCGGCGACGAGACGAGCGAGGTGGTGCGCCTGGTGCGCTCCACCCTGCGCGACGCGCTGCTCATCGGCGCGAGCGACGTGCACCTCGAGACGGTGCCCGGCGGGCTCGCCATCAAGTTCCGCATCGACGGCATCCTCTCGCAGGCGAAGCTGATCCAGGACGCGCGCCAGGCCGAGCAGGCGATCGCGCGCGTCAAGGTACTGGCCGAGCTCGACATCACCGAGCGGCGCGTGCCGCAGGACGGGCGCTTCAAGGCACTCGAGCGCGGCCGCGCGGTCGACTTCCGCGTCTCGATCATGCCGAGCATCCACGGCGAGGACGCGGTGCTGCGCATCCTCGACAAGCAGGCGCTCTACGAGGCGACGCAGCAGCAGCTCTCGCTCGACTCGCTGGGCTTCGAGGCCGACGACGTGAAGAAGCTGCGCCGGCTCTCGCACGAGCCCTACGGCATGCTGCTCGTCACCGGCCCGACCGGCTCGGGCAAGACCACCACGCTCTACGCGGCGATCAGCGAGATCAATTGCGGCCAGGACAAGATCGTCACCATCGAGGACCCCGTCGAGTACCAGCTCCCGGGCGTCCTGCAGATCCCGGTGAACGAGAAAAAAGGCCTCAGCTTCGCGCGCGGCCTGCGCTCGATCCTGCGCCACGACCCTGACAAGATCATGGTGGGCGAGATCCGCGACCCCGAGACGGCCAACATCGCCGTGCAGTCGGCGCTCACCGGCCACCTCGTGTTCACCACCGTGCACGCGAACAACGTCTTCGACGTCATCGGCCGCTTCATGCACATGAACGTCGACCTGTACGGCTTCGTCTCGGCGCTCAACGCCATCCTCGCCCAGCGCCTGGTGCGCCTGGTCTGCCCCCACTGCTCCAAGAGAGAAGAACCGTCGAAGGAATTGCTGCAGGAGAGTGGACTGGACGGCATCGACGTTTCCCAGTGGAACTTCGTGTCGGGGACAGGCTGCCGCGAGTGCCGCGGCGCCGGCTTCAAGGGCCGCAAGGCGATCGCCGAGCTGATGATCCTGACCGACGAGCTGCGCGAGCTCGTCACCTCGCGCGCGCCCTTGCGCGCGCTCAAGGAGACCGCGCAGCGCTCGGGCACGCGCTTCCTGCGCGAGGCGGCGTTCGACGCGGTGAGAAAGGGCGAGACCACGCTGGCGGAGATCAACCGTGTCACTTTTGTTTCCTGAGCGGCGGACGATCCGGCTCTCTCAGGGGATGAGCCTTGAGAAGCTGAAAGGCCGCATTACCGTCATCCTGCCCAACCAGTACGTGCGCTACGCGCTCGTGCCCTGGAACGACGCGCTCGAGGGCGAGGCGGAGGAGCAGGCCTACCTGCGCCACCACTTCGCCAAGGTGCACGGCGAGCGTGCCAAGGGCTGGGCCTTCCGCTGGAGCGATGGCCTGGCGAGCGCCATCGACAAGCACTTGCTGGACGATATCAAGCGGAGAAAGAACGTCGTTTCCATCCAGCCCGCTCTGATGGCGGCGTTCAACGCCGCGCGCACGAAAATCCCCGCCGCCGGCGCCTGGTTGGTGCTCGCCGACGAAGACCGGACCTGCGTCGCGCTCTACGCGCGTGGCAAGTGGCTCGCGGTGCAGAACGCCCGCGGCCCGTGGGGAGAGATCCTGGAAAGGGAAAGGCACAGGACGGCGACGGCGGTGCAGGAAGTGATGCATGTTCAGTAGGCCGCGCAGACTCGAGCTCGACTACCTCGCCTCGCGACGGCCCACACGCTGGCCGGGCGTGCTGGTGCTCGCGATCTCGCTCGCCCTCGCTGCCACGCTCTTCGGGCGCTGGCGCGAGGCGCAGGTCGAGCTCGCGCGCCTGGAGGCCGCCGGCATGGTGTCCTTCGAGAGGCGCGCCGCACCGGTCCCGGAGGCGCGCCTCGCCGAGGAGGCAAAGGCCGCCGAAGCCGTGGTGCGCAGCCTCGCGCTGCCCTGGGCGGCGCTGGTGCGCGCGGTCGAGCAGGCGGCGACGCGCGACGTGGCGCTGCTCCAGCTGCAGCCCGACCCGCAGGCGCGGCTGCTGCGCCTGAGCGCCGAGGCGCGCCACCGTGAAGCCATGTTCGCTTACGTGCGCCGGCTCTCCGCCGCCGAGGGGCTCGCCGAGGTGCACCTGGTCAGCCACCAGGTGAACCGCGACGATCCGCAACGGCCCTTGCAGTTCTCGGTGCAGGCGACGCTGCGATGAAGGAGCGGCTCGAGAAGGCCCTGCGCCGCCTCGGTCCCGCCGGGATCCTCGGCATCGGCGTGCTCCTCGCCTGCGGCGGGTTCTGGAGCTCCGAGCTGCGACCGATGGAGCGCGAGATCTCGCAAAGGCAGGCGGCCGCAGAGCGCCTTCGCTCGCGCACGCCCTACCAGCCGGTGTCGCGCGATTCGCGCGCCGAGGAGCTGCGCCGCTTCCATTCGCTATTCCCCTCGCCACGCGATCTCACCGCCGAAATCGAGAAGCTGCACCGTCTGGCCCGCGGCGCGGGTCTCGAGCTCGCGCAGGGGGAGTACCGCCTGGAGCGGCCGGCGACGGGCCTGTGGGCCTACCGCGTCACGCTGCCGGTGGCGGGCAGCTACCCGCAGCTCAGGGAATTCATCGCCGCGGTGCTGAAAGCAATGCCCACGGCGTCGCTCGACGCGATGCGCTTCGAGCGCAAGCGCGCCGCCGATCCCCAGCTCGAGGCGCAGGTGCGCCTCACGCTCTACGTGCGCCCCACCGGAGACGTCCCATGAGGAAATTCGCCTGGATCGGCCTGCTGCTGCTTGTCTCAGCCTGTGCGATCGTGCCGCCCGGGCCCGTCGACGAGGCGCGCAAGCGCTACGCCGAGGGCCAAACCGAGGAGGCGCTCGCGATCATCGAGCAGGCGGCCAAGGAGAAGCCCGGCGACCCCAAGCTGCGCGCCGAGCAGGTCCGCATGCGCGAGCTCGCGCTCTACCAGTGGCTCGCGCAGGCCGAGGCGCTGCGCGGCGCCGGTCAGCTCGAGGCAGCCGAGGCGCTCTACCGCCGCGTGCAACAGCTTGAGCCGGCGAACGCGCGCGCCCGATCGGGCCTGGCGCAGACCGAAGCCGAGCGGCGCCACCGCGGCGCGATCGCCGCGGCCGAGATGCTGGTGAGGAACGAGCGCTATCGCGAGGCGCAGGACGTGCTGCGGCCGGTGCTCGCCGAGAACCCAAGCCAGCGCGAGGCTCGCCGCCTGCAGCGCGCCATCGACGACAAGCTGGTGAGACCCGTGATCCTCAGCGCGGAGCTGCGCCCGCCGAACCCGCAGCCGATCACCCTCGAGCTGCGCGACGTCACGGTGCGCAACATCTTCGACGTGCTGCAGCGCACGACCGGCGTCACGTTCATCTTCGACCGCGACGTGCGCACCGACCAGCGCGCCAGCATCGCGTTGCGCAACGCCTCGATCGAGGAGGCGATCCGCATGGCCGCGCTCACCACCTCGCTCGAGCACAAGGTGCTGAACGAGAGCTCGGTGTTCATGTTCCCCAGCACGCCGCAGAAGATGCGCGAGTACCAGGAGCTCGTGGTCAAGGGCTTCTACCTCGCCAACGCCGACGTCAAGCAGACGGCGAACATGATCCGCACGCTCGTCAAGACGCGCGACATCTTCATCGACGAGAAGATCGGCCTGCTCGTCATCAAGGACACGCCGGCGGCGATCCGCCTCGCCGAGCGGCTGATCGCAGCGCAGGACCTGGCCGAGCCCGAAGTGATGCTGGAGGTCGAGGTGCTCGAGGTGAGCCGGAGTCGCCTGCAGGAGCTCGGACTGCGCTTCCCCGACACGCTCTCGGTCGGCATCACGGGGGCGGAGGGGCGCGGTACGGCGACCCTCGAAGAGCTCCGCTCCGGCAACTCGGGACTGGTGACGTTCCGCTTCAGCGATCCGCTGTTCCTGCTCAGCCTGCGCCAGCAGGACGGCGCGACCACCGTGCTCGCGAACCCGCGCATCCGCGTCAAGAACAAGGACAAGGCGCGCGTGCACATCGGCGACCGCGTGCCGGTGATCACCACGACCGCCGCGGCCACCGGCGGTTTCGTCTCCGAGTCGGTGACCTACCTCGATGTCGGCCTGAAGCTCGAGGTCGAGCCGCAGATCTTCCTCGACGACGAGGTGGGCATCAAGGTCGGGCTGGAGGTGAGCAACATCGCGCGCGAGGTGCGCAGCGTCGGCTCGAGCACCCTCACCTACCAGATCGGCACGCGCAACGCCGCCACCAACCTGCGCCTGCGCGACGGCGAGACGCAGGTGCTCGCGGGCCTGATCAGCGACGAGGACCGCAAGACCGCCGACCGCGTCCCCGGGCTGGGCGAGCTGCCGGTCGCGGGCCGGCTGTTCTCGCACACGCGCGACAGCGTGAGTCGCACGGAAATCATCCTTCTCATCACGCCTCGCCTCGCGCGCACCCTCGCTCGTCCCGAGGCGGGCTCGATCGAGTTCGCCGCTGGCACAGAGGCGGCGACCGGCGCGCGCCCCGCGGTCGTGTTGCCCGTGGTGCCGGGGTCCGCGCCGATCGTACCGCCCGAGCCCCCCGCCGCGCCGGGCGCGCCCGCCCAGGCGCCGGTCGCGCCGCCGATCGTGCCCTTCGGCGGGATGCAGCCGCCGGCGCCGTCTCAATGATGATGGCGAAAGGCTTCACCCTCATCGAGCTCCTCGTCACGGTGGCGATCGTCGCCATCCTCGCCTCGGTCGCGCTGCCGCTCAACGAGCTCGTCGCGCAACGCGCGAAGGAGCAGGACCTGCGGCGCGCGCTGCGCGAGATCCGCGAGGCGATCGACGCCCACAAGCAGGCCGTCGACGAGGGGCGCGTCACGCGCAAGGTCGGCGAGTCGGGCTACCCGCGACGCCTGGAGGACCTCGTCGAGGGAATCGAGGACCTGAAGAGCCCGACGAAGGCGCGCATCTACTTCCTGCGCCGCCTCCCCGACGATCCCTTCGGCGAGAAATGGGGCACGCGCTCGTACGCGAGCCCGCCCGACCGTCCGGAGCCCGGCGAGGACGTATTCGACGTCTATTCCCTCTCGGAGACGGTCGGTCTCAACGGGAAGCCATACCGCCAATGGTGAAACGCGGCGGCTTCACGCTCGTCGAGTTGCTCGTCGTCCTGGCGGTGGTGGCGACCCTGCTCACGCTCGCCCTGCCACGCTATTTCGGATCGATCGAGAAGTCGAAGGAAGCAGTGCTGAAAGAGAACCTGTACCAGATGCGCGAGGCGATCTCGCGCTACCACGCGGACAAGGGAAAGTATCCCGAAACGCTCGAAGCGCTCGCGGCCGACCGGTACCTGCGCCAGGTGCCCCTCGACCCGGTCACGGAAAGCGCGGCGACCTGGATCGTCGTTGCGCCCCCCGACCCGCAGAAGACCGGCGTCTACGACGTGAAGAGCGGCTCGCCAATCCACGAGAAATGGTGAAGAAGGAAGAAGGATTCACCTACCTCGGCGTGCTCTTCGCCATCGCCATCCTCGCCGGCGGCCTCGGCCTCGCCGGGGAGATGTGGGACACCACGGCGCGACGCGATCGCGAAGCGGACCTGCTCTTCGTCGGCCACCAGTACCGCGTCGCGATCCAGCGCTACTACCTCTCCGGCCCGCAGCGCCAGTATCCGCCTTCGCTCGAGGCGCTCCTCAAGGACCCGCGCCTGCCCGGCGTCGAGCGCTACCTGCGCAGGCTCTACGAGGATCCGGTCACGGGCGCCCCCATGGTACCCATCCCCGGCCCGCAGGGCGGCATCGTCGGCGTGCGCAGCGCCTCCGAGGAGAAGCCGCTGAAGATCGCCGGCTTCAAGGTGCGCGACGCCGCCTTCGAGGGGATAACGCCGCCCGAGGGAACCGCTCCATCGACGTCACGCGCAGCCGCTCGGCGATGCCAGGTGCGTCCCGCTCGATGACCGCGCGCGTGGCTTCCGGCGTGATGTCGCGTGGACTCAGCCCGGTGCCCCCCGTGGTCAGCACCA
>DASRKB010000248.1:0-3044 GCA_035649175.1 Burkholderiales bacterium
GCTCTTCGGCGCGCTCGAGTCCGCGGCGAGCCCGCAGGTCGCGCTCCTCGCGATCGAGCCCGACCCACGCACCGGCACCGTGAGAATCTCGGGCGAGGGCAAGGACTACCTCGCCGCGCTCACCTACGTGCTGAACCTGCGCCAGTCCGAGTCGCTCGGGAACGTCGAGCTCGTGCGCCACGAGCACTCCGGCGCCGGCGCGCGGCCGGTCGCGTTCTCGGTCTCGGCGACCTGGGGGGTGCGATGAAGGAAAGGCTCAGGCAGCTGCGCCAGGACCTCGGGCCGCTCGGCGTCGCCTCCTTCGGCATGCTGGCCCTCGCCGCGCTCTTCTTCCTGCTCGTGCTCGAGCCCATGCAGGCGCGCAGCCTCGCGGTGGCGCAGGCGCTGGAGCGCCCGGCCGACGGCGCCGGCGAGGCGCCGGGGCAGCTCCAGGCGCTCTACGAGTACCTCGAGCGCGAGGAACAGACCACCGACTGGCTCGCGAAGCTCCACGCCATCGGCCGCGCCACCGGCCTTTCCACCCGCTCGGCGACCTACCGCACGCTGGACGCCGGCGGGCGCCTGGAGCGCTACGAGATCGTGCTGCCGGCGAGCGGGACGTACACGCAGGTGCGCGACTTCCTGAAGCGCGCGCTCACGGAGATCCCGGTGCTCTCGCTCGATCAGATCTCGATCAAGCGCGACGGGCGCACTGTGCAGGCAGAGCTTCGGCTCTCGCTCTACAGGACGAAGCCGTGAGAAAGGCGCTCGTCTCGGTCGCCGTGCTCGCGCTCGTCGCATCGGTCGTGGTCGGCGTGGAGAAGCCCTCGCATCCCGCCGCGCCGCCCGCCGCGCGCATCGACGCGCGCGTGCGAGCGCCGGAGCTCGACCTGTCGCGACTGGAGCGGCCGGCGGAGGAAGGCGCGACCGTGGATGTCTTCGCGACACCGGAAGTGAACGACGACGGCAAGAAAGCTCAGGGAAAGAAGCAGGAGACGCCCACGGCGCCGCCGCTGCCGTTCGCCTACCTCGGGAAGATGCTCGAGGACGGCAAGCTCGCGGTGTTCCTCTCGCGCGGCGGCGAGAGCTACAGCGTGAAGCCGGGCGACACCATCGGCGGCGAGTACCGCATCGACGCGGTGACCGACAAGGAGGTGACGTTCACCTACCTGCCGCTCAAGACGAAGCAAAGGCTGCCTCTATGATGAAGAGAACCCTCGCCGTACTCCTTCTCGCCCTCGCCGGCTGCGCCACGCAGGACAGCTTCCGCGAGGCGCGCTCGCTCGTGGAGTCGGGCGAAACCGAGGCCGGGCTGGCGCAGATCGAGCGCCTGGTCAAGGAGAACCCGCAGGACACGGAGCTGCGCAACTACTGGCTGCGCCACCGCGACGTCGCGGTGAGCCGCGCCCTCGATGCCGGAGACCGCGCGCGCGCCGCAGGCGCGCTCGAGCGCGCCGCCGAGGGCTACCGCTTCGCGCAGCGCTTCGACGCGGACAATGCCCGGGCGAAGGCGGGCCTCGCCGCGCTCGAGCTCGACCGCCGGCACCGCGAGACGATGCAGGCCGCGCGCTCGAACCTGAAGGCCGGCGATGCGGACATCGCCTTCCAGCGGGCGCAGGAGGTTCTCGCGGAGAACCCGCAGCACCGCGAGGCGCGCGCGATGGCACGCGGCATCGAGGAGGAGCGCGTGCGCGCGCAGAACGCCGAGCCCGAGCTCGGCGGCGCCCTGAAGAAGGAAGTGTCGCTCGAGTTCCGCGACGCGCCGCTGCGCCAGGTGTTCGAGATCCT
Source organism: Burkholderiales bacterium (assembly GCA_035649175.1). GTDB lineage: Bacteria > Pseudomonadota > Gammaproteobacteria > Burkholderiales > SG8-39 > SCGC-AG-212-J23. The sequence continues at coordinate 1,768 of DASRKB010000248.1, forward strand.
CTCCCGGCACACGGGGCTCAACTTCGTGTTCGACAAGGACGTGCCGACCGACGCCCGGACCACGCTCAACGTGCGCGATACCGCGATCGAGGAGGTGATGCGCCTGGTGCTGGTCACCAACCAGCTCGAGCGCAAGGTGGTAAACGCGACCACCGTGCTCGTCTACCCCAACACCCCCGAGAAGCAGGTCGCCTACCGGAGCCTGATGGTGAAGAGCTTCTACCTCGCGAACGGCGACGCGAGGCAGACGGCGAACATGGTGCGCAGCCTCGTCAAGACGCGCGACCTCTACGTCGACGAGAAGCTCAATCTCCTGGTGGTGCGCGACACGCCGCAGGCGGTGCGCATGGTGGAGAAGCTGGTCGCCTCGCAGGACCTCGGCGAGCCCGAGGTGATGCTGGAAGTCGAGGTGATGGAAGTCGCGCACAGCCAGCTCTCGCAGCTCGGCATCCAGTGGCCGAGCTCGATCAGCCTCGGCGTCATGGGCGCCGCCGGCATCCCGGGACAGATCACCGGCAAGGAGGCGCAGAACTTCAACAGCGAGCTCGCGCGCATCAACATCACCGACCCGGTCGTCGCCCTCAACCTGCGCAAGAGCGCCGGCCGGGCGAGCATCCTCGCCAACCCGCGCATCCGCGTGAAGAACCGCGAGAAGGCGCGCATCCACATCGGCGACAGGGTGCCGGTCATCACGACCACGGCGGGGGCGACCGGCTTCGTCTCGGAGACGGTCAACTACCTCGACGTCGGCCTCAAGCTCGAGGTCGAGCCGCAGGTCTACCTCGAGGACGACGTGGGCATCAAGGTGGGCCTCGAGGTGAGCAACATCGCGCAGCAGGTGCGCAGCGCCTCCGGCACGGTCGCCTACCAGGTCGGCACGCGCAACACCGCCACTTCGCTGCGCCTGAAGGACGGCGAGACGCAGGTGCTCGCGGGCCTCATCAGCAGCGAGGACCGCAGGAACGCGGACAAGGTGCCGGGCCTCGCCGAGCTGCCGGTGCTGGGGCGGCTGTTCACCAACAAGGACGACACCGTCAACAAGACCGAGATCGTTCTCCTCATCACCCCGCACGTCCTGCGCAACGTCCAGCGGCCGGGCGCGCGCGTCGAGGCATTCGACTCCGGAACGGAAGCGGAGGTGGGCCGCGCTGGGGCGGTCGGCGCGGAGGCCTTGCCGCCCAGCCCTGTGCCGGTTCCTTCACCCGAAAGGCGCCAGGCACCGGCGGCGCCCGCCATCCCCGCGCCGCCGTATGCCGGCCCGCAGCCCGCCCCGCAGC
>DASRKB010000249.1:0-15420 GCA_035649175.1 Burkholderiales bacterium
TTCCTGGAAGACCTCGCCGTCGTACCGGCCCAGCATGCGGAACGGCCCGCGCAGCGACTCCGGCTCGGCAGCACGCCTCAGGTCCCCGCCCGGCGTGCCCTCTCGCGCCTCAAGCAGGCCGCCCTGCGCCAAGCGATAGCGCCTCAGGGCATCGCGACCGCCCGCGAGATGCAGGATGCCGTCGGTCTCCCGCCACGCGCCGAAGTCGTAGAACTCGGAAGTGCCGAGGCGCTCCCGCACGGTATACGCGCCGTCGGCCCGCAGCGTGACCGTGACCGCCAGGCACCCGGAGCAGCTCGGCGTGTTGATGAAGCTCGCGGGTAGTGGCCCGAGCTCCGCGCGCGCCGCGGGCGACGGCGCGCCGGGCTCCGGCGGTGCGGCGCAGGCGGCGACGGCGAGAAGGAGGAGAAGCCTAGAGAGAGGCAAACCGCTCCAGGTGGTGGTCGGCGTCGCCGAACTGCCGGGCGATCACGGTCAGGCGCCGGAAAGCGTGGCTCACCTTGAGCTCCTCGCTCATGCCCATGCCGCCGTGCAGCTGCACCGACTCCTGGCTGACGTGGCGCGCCGCGTCCCCGATGCGGATCTTGGCCGCGGAGACGGCCCGCGCGCGGTCCGCCGGGCCCTCGTTCGCGTCGACCTTGGAGCACGCGAGGCAGACCATGGACCTCGCCTGTTCCTCGGATATGTACATGTCGACGATGCGGTGCTGCAGCGCCTGGAAGGTCCCGATCGGCACGCCGAACTGCTTGCGCGTCTTGAGGTACTCGAGCGTCGTATCGCAGGCGAACTTCATCGCCCCGACCGCCTCGGCGCAGACGAGCGCCGTGGCGAAATCGAGCGCTTCCTCGAGATGATTCTTGCCGTTCTTCACGAGAGGATCTCCCTTGGACACCGAACAATCGATCTCCGCCGCCGCCATGTTGTCCAGTGTCCGATAGGGCTTCATCCTCACGTTCGCGGCATCGACGAGGTAAAGGTCGGCGCCGTCCTGCACGACGAGCGTGCCGGCCCCTGGCGCCCCAAGCACGTTCCCTCTCGGAGAGGCAGCAAAGGCAAGGCGCAAGCGGCCTTCGGCGACCGCGGGCAGGATCGCCTTCTTCTGCGCCTCGCTGCCGGCGCGCCCGACGAGCCGCGCGGCGACGAGCGTCGGCAGCAGCGGCTCGACCACGAGCGCCTCGCCGAAAGCCTCCATGACGCTCATCAGGTCGACCGCGCCGCCGCCGAAGCCGCCGTAGTCGGGCGAGATCGGCAGGCCGGTGAGGCCCATCACGGCGAGCTTCGCCCAGACCTCGTCGCTCCAGCCCTGGCCGGCGATGATCTTCTTGCGGTCCTCGAAGCCGTACTGCTTGTCGAGGAAGCGCCGGACGGAATCCGCCAGGAGCTGCTGCTCTTCGCTGTAGTCGAAGTTCATAGGCCCAGCGTCATCTTGGCGATGATGTTCCTCTGGATCTCGTTGGAGCCGGCGTAGATCGTCGTCTTGCGCATGCTCAGGTACCTCTTCTGCAAGGCGAGGCTCTTCTCGTCGCCGGAGAGCGGGTCGGTGCACTCCATGGCGAGCTCGGTGAGGCCCTGCTGGATTTCGGTGCCCTTGATCTTGAGCATCGACACGTCCGCGCCCGGCGGCTGGCCGGTGCGGCGCATGCGGTCGAGGAAGCGCAGGTTGGTGATCTCGAGCGCGATCAGCTCGATCTCGAGGCGCGACAGCCGGTCCCGGAATCTTGGGTTGGACGAAATTTTCTGAGACGAGAGCTCTTTCAGCTTCGCGAGCTGCCGCTTCGATTCTCCGATGCGGCCGGTGTTCATGCGCTCGTAGCCGAGCAGGTACTTCGCCACGGTCCAGCCCTTGCCCTCCTCGTGCACCAGGTTCTCCGCCGGCACCTTCACGTCATCGAAGAACACCTCGTTCACCTCGTGCGCGCCGTCCATCAGGATGAGCGGGCGTACGGTGATGCCGGGCGTCTGCATGTCGACGAGGAGGAACGAGATGCCTTCCTGACGCTTCCCGAGCGTCGCGTCGGTGCGCACCAGGCAGAAGATCCAGTCGGCGTAGTGCGCGAGCGTGGTCCAGATTTTCTGGCCATTCACCACGTATTCATTTCCCTGACGGAGGGCCTTCGTTTTCAGGGACGCGAGATCGCTGCCCGAGCCTGGCTCGGAGTAGCCCTGGCACCAGAAATCCTCGCCCTTGTAGATGCGCGGCAAAAAGCGCTTCTTCTGCGCCTCGGTGCCGAAGCGCAGCAGCACCGGTGCGCACATCGTCAGGCCGAAGGGGATGAGCGGCGGGCCGCCGGCGTAGCCGAGCTCCTCCTCGAAGATGTAGCGCTGCACCACGTTCCAGCCGGTGCCGCCCCATTCCTTGGGCCATGCCGGTGCGACCCAGCCCTGCTTCGCAAGAATGCGATGCCAGCGCAGCAGCTCTTCCTTCGAGTAGTGGCCTTGGTCCTTGAGCTCGGAGGGAAGATTCTTGGAAAGCCAGTCCCGGACTTGATCCCGGAAGGCCAGCTCTTCTGGGGAGTAGTTGAGGTCCATAACTAGAGGATGGTAACGCCGCCGTCGGCGACGATGCACTGTCCGGTGATGAATGCCGCCGCGTCGGACGCAAGGAATACCGCGATGCCGCCGATGTCCCGGGGCTCGCCCAGGCGGCGCAAGGGCGTGGCCTGGATGCGCTCGTGCCGGCGCTTCTCGTCCTCCCACAGTGCGCGGGCGAACTCGGTTTTCACCAGACCGGGCGCAATGGCGTTCACCCGGATGCCCTTCGGCCCCCACTCGGCGGCGAGGTTGCGCACCAGGTGGTGGTCGGCGGCCTTCGAGATCCCATACGCGCCGATCACCGTGTTGGCGAGGAGCCCACCGATCGAGCCCACGACGGTGAAGCTGCCACCCGGCGTCATGCCGGGCAGCGTCATGGCCGCGAGCCACAGCACGCTCTTCACGTTGTTGGCGATGATCTTGTCGAACGCCTCGTCCTGGATCGCGGTGAGGGGGCCGTAGTATGGATTCGAAGCGGCGTTCGCGACCACGATGTCGATTCGGCCCCACTTGTCGCGGGTCGCATCGACCAGCGCCTGGAGCTCCTCCTTGCGGGACACGTTGCACGGTTTTCCCAGAACATGAAAACCCTGGCCCTCGAGGTCCGTCACGGTGGCTTGCACCGCCTCGGCCTTACGGCTGCTCACTGCAACTTTCGCCCCCGCGCGCGCGAGCTCCTCGGCGATCGACTTGCCGATGCCGCGAGTCGAGCCGGTTATGAGCGCGACCTTGCCGCTCAGGTCGAACAGGGCTGCGGCACTCATCGTCTCACCGCGCGTTTCACCATGCGAAATATGATATGACTAAGTTGACACCCGACGCTGCGCCTACAGAATAGCGAAACGCGAAACACTCCGCGGTAAGCATACAAATAACTCGAGGAGACCCCTGAAATGGGTGCACCGGAACCCACGGTACCGCTTTCCCAGCCTTCCGCCGGATTCAGCTACGAGCACGAGGGCGACCGGCAGTTCGCCACTACGCTCGCGCGTGGGCTGGAAGTGCTGCGTTGCTTCACGCCGCTCGAGCCGCTGCTCGGCAACAAGGAAATCTCGACGCGCACGGGGCTCCCCAAGCCGACTGTCTCCCGCCTCACCTACACCCTCACCAAGCTCGGTTACCTGCGCCACAACATGCGCCTCGGGAAGTACCAGCTCGGCTCCGCGGTGCTCTCGATCGGCTACCCACTGCTTGCCTCGATGAACGTGCGGCAGGTGGCCCGGCCGCTGATGAAGGAGGTTGCCGACTACTGCAACGGCTCGGTATCGATGGGCGTGCGCGACCGCCTGAACATGGTCTACGTCGAGTCCTGCCGGAGCGGCAACGGCGTCGCCACGCTTCCGGACATTGGCACCTCGGTGCCCATCTCCCAGTCGGTGATCGGGCGCGCCTTCCTCTCCGCCTGCACGCCGCAGGAGCGCGAGGCGGTGCTCAACCAGATGAAGGTGAAGGATCCCGAAGCGCACCGCAAGTACCGCACGGCGATCGACAAGTCGCTCGACGAGATCCGCGCGCGCGGCTTCTGCGCGAGTGCAGGCGAGCTGCGCCGCGAGGTGCACGGCGTCGGCGTGCCGATGCGCCGCACCGTCGACGGCGAGATCGTCGCTTTCAACTGCACGGTGCCCGCCTTCCTGGTGAAGAAGGGCCAGCTCGAGGACGACCTCGGCCCGCGGCTCGTTGCCATGGTGCGCAACGTCGAAGCGGCACTTGGGTTGCACTAAGGGGCTGCACTAAGGGACTCCATTAGGGCGTGCAGGATTTCGTCACCTACTGGCGCGAGCTCGACCCCGATCTGAGGGGCGCCGCCACGCTGGCCGTGCGCATCACGCTGATCCTGGTGATCGCCTGGGTGCTGCAGGCCGTGGCGGGGCGCCTCATCCGCCTATTCCGCACGTATATGGCGAAGCGCACCGCCGGCGACGAGCTCGCGCGCATCGAGACGCTCGCGCGCGTGTTTCGCAATGCCGCGGCGGTCGTCATTCTGCTGCTTGCGGGCATGCTCGTCCTCGGCGAGCTCGGCATCTCGGTGGCGCCGATTCTCGCCACCGCAGGCGTCGCGGGCATCGCCATCGGCTTCGGCGCGCAGAGCCTCGTGAAGAACTTCTTTACCGGCTTTTTCCTCCTCCTCGACGACCAGATCCGCACCGGCGACGTGGTGGAGGTCGCCGGCAAGGGCGGGCTGGTCGAGGAAGTGACGCTGCGCTACGTGCGCCTGCGCGACTTCGAGGGCCATGTGCATTTCGTGCCCAACGGCGACATCGCCGTGGTCACCAACCGCACGCGCGGGTTCGCTACGACGGTCATCGAGGTCGGCATCGCCTACCGCGAGGATCCCGACGAGGCGTTCGCCGTCATGCGCGAGGTGGCGAAAGCGATGCGTGCCGAGCCTTCGTGGGGCGAGCGCATCACCAACGACATCGAGATCATCGGCGTGGAGAAGTGGGGCGACTCGGCGGTGATCCTGCGCGCGCGCCTGCGCGTCGTGCCGCCGATCCAGCAGTGGAACGTGAAGCGCGAGTTCCTCAAGCGCCTGAAGAAGGCGTACGACGAGGCGGGCATCGAGATCCCCTACCCTCATCTCACCATCTACGCCGGGCAGTCGAAGGACGGCAGCGCGCCGCCGTTTCACCTCATGGAAAAGAATCCCTCCAGCACGGCGTGAATGCGCCGCACGCCGTCGGTGAGCGCCGCCGGCCCGGGCTGCAGGATCTCCGACGATTTGACTTCGTGCAGCTGCCCGCGCTTCACCGCCGGTATACTTTCCCATCCCGGCCGCGCGGCGACGCGCTCGGGCCGGTACTTCTTGCCGCACCAGGAGCCGAAGATCACCTCCGGCTGCTTCTCCACAACGCGCTTTGGGTCGGAGACGATCCTGCCGGTGGCCGCCTGGGAGAACGAGAGCTCGCGGAAGACATCCTCGCCGCCGGCGATCTCTATGAGCTCGCTCACCCAGCGGATTCCCGAGATCATCGGCTCGTCCCATTCCTCGAAATAGACGCGCGGGCGACGCGGAAACGCCTTTGCCGCCTCTCTTATCCTTGAGAGGCCCTCCTCGAGTTTTCCCACCAGCGATGCGCCCTTCTCCGGTACGCCGACGATGGCGGCGAGCATCTGGATCACGCCGAGGATCTCGTCGACCGAGCGCTGGTTGAAGAGCATCACGTTGAGGCCGGCCTTGGCGAGGTCGCGGCCGATGTCGGCCTGCAGGTCGGAAAAGCCGAGGACGAGATCGGGCTTGAGCTCCAGGATCTTCTCGTTCTTCGCGCTGAGAAAAGCCGATACCCGGGGCTTCTCGCGCCGGGCGCGCGCCGGGCGCACGGTGTAGCCCGAGATGCCGACGATGCGCCGCTCCTCGCCCAGGAGGTACAGCGTCTCGGTGGTTTCCTCGGTCAGGCAGACGATGCGCTCCGGAAGGCGCGCGGGCATAAAGTATTATCGCGGCCCATGGGGCCGCTCGCCGGGATCCGCGTACTGGAGTTCGAGGCCATCGGCCCGGCGCCTTTCGCGGGCATGCTGCTTGCCGACATGGGCGCCGACGTGCTCGTGCTCGAGCGTCCCGCGAGCACCGACCTCGGCCTGAAGCGCGAGCGCCGGCACGATGTCATGATGCGCGGCAAGCGTTCGGTGACTTTGGATCTCAAAAGAAGCAAGGCGCCAGCGCTGGACCTGATCGAAAAAGCCGATGTGCTCATCGAAGGGTTCCGGCCGGGAGTGATGGAGCGCCTCGGGCTCGGACCGGACGTTGCGCTGGCCCGCAACTCGCGCCTCGTCTACGGCCGCATGACGGGCTGGGGGCAGGACGGTCCGCTCGCGCCGCGCGCCGGCCACGACATCAACTACATCGCGCTCGCCGGCGTGCTGCACGCCTTCGGCCGCAAGGGCGACGCGCCGGTGCCGCCGCTCAACCTGATCGGCGATTTCGGCGGCGGCGGCATGCTCCTCGCCTTCGGGGTCGCCTGCGCGCTTCTTGAAGCCCGTCGCTCCGGCAAGGGCCAGGTGGTCGACGCGGCGATGGTCGACGGCGCGGCGCTGCTCGCCGCGATGTTCTCCGGCATGCTCGCCGCCGGCACATGGACCGAGGAGCGCGGCGCCAACATCCTCGACACCGGCGCGCCCTGGTACGAGGTCTACGAGACGAAGGACGGCAAGTACGTCTCCATCGGCGCGATCGAGGCCCGCTTCTATCGAGAACTGCTTTCCCGCCTGGGAATCGACAGCGTTCCGGCTCAGCATGACCGGGCAAGGTGGCCGGAGATGAGAGCGACGTTCGCGCAAGCCTTCAAGGCAAGGACGCGAGACGAATGGTGCGCGGTCTTCGACGGCTCGGATGCGTGCTTCGCCCCTGTGCTCTCATGGTCCGAGGCGCGCCTTCACGAGCAGAGTACCGCTCGAAAAAGCACCATCTCCGTCGGCGGCGTAGAGCAGCCGGCATCGGCCCCGCGCTTTTCGCGCACGCCGGGCGCGGTGCGCCGTGCGCCCCCCGAGCGTGGCGAGGGCGGCCGCCAGGCGCTCGCCGACTGGGGATTCGACGGCGCGGGAATCGCGCGGCTGGAAGAACAGGGACTCAATGGGAGGGGATAGGCGATGCTCGGACGACTGATGCCCCGCGAGGGCAACTTCTTCGTTCTCTTCAACGCGCATGCCGAGCGCATCGTGGAGGGCAGCGGGGAGCTCGCGGCGATGATCGAGAGCTTCAGCGAGCTCGACGCCCACGCGCAGCGCATCGACGCCTCGGAGCGCGCGGCCGACAAGATCACGCACCAGTGCATCACGCTGCTGCACAAGACGTTCATCACGCCGTTCGACCGCGACCAGATACACCAGCTCATCACGGCGATGGACGACATTCTGGATCTCATCCAGGATGTCGCCGAGTCCGTCGCGCTCTACGACCTGCGCACCATCACGCCCGAGGCGAAGCAGCTCGCCGACATCTGCCACCGCTGCTGCGAGCGGGTGCGCACGGCTGTGGGCCTGCTCACCGACATCAAGCGCTCCGACGCCATCCTCAAGTGCTGCGAGGAGATCGACCGGCTCGAGTCCGACGCCGACCGCGTCATGCGCGCGGCGCTTTCGAAGCTCTTCCGGGTCGAGAACGACCTCAAGCAGGTGATGAAGCTGCGCGTCATCTACGATCTGCTCGAGTCGATCACCGACCGCTGCGAGGACGTGGCGAACGTCGTCGAAGGCATCGTTCTCGAGAATTCCTGATGGACACGGGCACCGTCCAGCTGGGCCTGGGCGTGGTGACCGGGCTCGTGCTGGTCGCCCTCGCCTTCGACTTCATGAACGGCTTCCACGATGCGGCGAACTCCATCGCCACCGTGGTTTCGACCCGGGTCCTCTCGCCCTACCAGGCGGTGCTGCTCGCCGCGTTCTTCAACTTCGCGGCGCTCTTCGTCTTTCATCTGAACGTTGCGACCACGGTCGGCCGGGGCATCATCGACCAGGCCGTGGTCGACCACTACATCGTGTTCGGCGCGCTGGTGGGGGCGATCGCCTGGAACATCATTACCTGGTACTACGGCATCCCTTCCTCGTCCTCCCACGCTCTCATCGGCGGCCTGGTGGGCGCGGCGGTGGCGAAGGGCGGTACTTGGGCGCTGCTGCCGCCCGGAATCCTGAAAACCGTGGCGTTCATCCTCATCTCCCCGCTGCTCGGGATGATGCTCGGGCTGCTGCTGATGCTGGGGGTGGCGTGGCTCTTCGCCCGCAGCTCGCCCAGCAAGATCGACCGCTGGTTCCGCCGGCTGCAGCTCGTATCGGCCTCGGCCTACAGCCTGGGGCACGGCGGCAACGACGCGCAGAAGACCGCCGGCATCATCTGGATGCTGCTCATCGCCGCGGGTTACCTCGGCGCCGACGACCCGATCCCGTACTGGGTGGTGGCCGCTTGCTACCTGACGATCGCGCTCGGCACGGCGCTCGGCGGCTGGCGCATCGTGAAGACCATGGGTCAGCGCGTCACGAAGCTCAAGCCCGTGGGCGGCTTCTGCGCCGAGACCGGCGGCGCGATCACGCTTTTCGGCACTGCGGCGCTGGGCATCCCGGTTTCCACGACCCACACCATCACGGGGTCGATCGTCGGCGTCGGCGCCGCGCACAACGTCTCCGCCGTGCGCTGGGGAATCGCCGGCACCATCGTCTGGGCCTGGATCCTCACCATCCCCTGCTCCGCGTTCATGGCGGGGCTCGCCTGGTGGGTCGGCCGCCAGATCTTCTGAACTACTTGCGGTTTTCCCGCTCCTGCAGCTCGCGCCAGAGGATCTTTCCGGTGGCGGTCTTGGGCAGCGCGTCGACGAACTCGATGAGCCGCGGCACCTTGAAGGCGGCCATCTTCTCCCGCGCCCACGCGACGACGTCCTCCGCCGTCGCGTCCCGCCGGTCCTTCTTCAGCACGACGTAGGCCTTCACGGTCTCGCCGCGGTATGCGTCGCGCGCGCCGACCACGCAAGCCTCCTGGATCGCCGGGTGCGCGTACAGCATCGCCTCGACCTCCGCCGGCCAGACCTTGAAGCCGGCGGCGTTGATCATGCGCTTCAGGCGATCGGTGATGAAGAAGTAGCCCTCCTCGTCGTAGTAGCCGAGGTCGCCGGTACGGAAGAAGCGCTCGCCGTCATGCAGGATGAAGGCTTCCTCCGTGGCCTGGGGCTGCTTCCAGTAGCCGCGGAAGACCTGTGGGCCCCGGACGATGATCTCGCCCACCTCGTGGGGTGCCAGATCGTGAAAGTCCTGAAGATCGACCACGCGCGCATCGGTGTTATAGAACGGGATGCCGCCGCACTGGCGCTTGGGGCGATGCGGCGGGTTGATGTGAGTCGGCGCCATCGTCTCCGAGAGGCCGTAGCCCTCGACGAAGGCGAGCCCGATCTCGTCCTCGAGCTTCTTCGCCAGCGCCTCGGGCATCGCCGCCCCGCCGCCGCCCAGCACCTTGAGCGACGAGAGGTCGTATTCCTTCAGCCTGGGGTTGGAGAGGAAGTCGATCATCATCGTCGTGATCGCCGACCAGTTGGTCACCTTCGCCCGCTGGATCTGCATGCTGGCGCAGTCGCGATCCCAGCGCGAGAGGAGCACGATCGTCGCTCCGAGGTAAATCGGCGCATTCATCCCGGTCTGCATGCCGGTCACGTGGAACATGGGCAGCGCCGCGAGCACCACACTATGGTCGTCCGCGCCTCGCCACTGCAGGTAAGGCACCGTGGTCGCCTGCAGGCTTGAGTGCGTGTGCATGCAGCCCTTCGGCTTGCCCGTGGTGCCCGAGGTGTAGGGCATCACCGAGAGGTCTTCTGGGCCTGCGCCGTGCGGGCTGGGTGCAAGCCCCGCCTGGATCGCCCTCTTCCAGGAGTCGTCTTCATGAGAAGCCCGGACGAAATCGGGTACCGGAAGATCGGTGGCCTGCGTGAGGTAGTCCGAGTACACGGCCACGAGGATGTGCTTCAGCCCCGCGACCGGGCGCAGCTGCGCGACCACGTCGTGCCCGGCGATCGCCACGGCGGCATCCGAATCGGAGACGTAGTGGCGCAGCTCCTCCGTGCGGTTCATCGGGTTCACCGGCACCACCACCGCGTCGGCGCGCAGAATGCCGTAGTAGCCGATGATGAACTGCGGCGAGTTCTGCAGGTAGAGCAGCACGCGGTCGCCCTTTCGCACTCCGCAGCGCTGCTGGAGGAAGCCGGCGATCGCCTCGACCTCGCGTTTGAGCGCCGCGTACGTCATGCGGCTGCCGTAATAGTCGATCGCCACGGAGTCCGGGCTCCGAGCGGCAACGGCCTCTAGGTTGTGCACGACCGTCTCGCGCGGGACCTCGAGCGTCCTCGGCCTGCCCGGCGGCCAGTGCGCGAAGTGGCGCGTGAACATCAAATCAGGTGCTTCTGGACGGCCTTTTCATCCCAGGAGAGCTGCGCGGGCGGCGTGACCATCCCCTCCTTCACCCGCATCGGCTCCTGGAGGATCGGCCCCGCCCAGTCGACGAACTCGAGCCAGTGGCAGGTCGGCGTCGCGGCGAGGAGGTGCGCGCTGATCTCCGGAAAGAGATGGCTCGACATTTCCATCCCCGCCGCCTGCGCGAGGGCCGCGGCGCGCATCCAGCCAGTTACGCCGCCGATGCGCTGCGCGTCGGGCATGGCGTAATCGCAGGCGCCGGTGGCGAGCGCCTGCGCCATCTGCTCCGGCCCCATGAAGTTCTCGCCGATCTGGATCGGCGTGGCAACCTGCAGCGCGACGCGCGCGCAGCCGGCGAAGTCGTCCGCGCGAACCGGCTCCTCGATCCACAGCACGCCGCCTTCGTCGTCGATCATGCGGCCGCGGCGGATCGCCTCAGCGGTAGTCAACGCCTGGTTGAAGTCCACCATGAGCGTGACCTGAGCCCCGATCTGCCTCTTAACAGACCGGATTGCTTGAAGATCGTCCAAAGCATCGGGGCGGCCGAGACGGAGCTTCACCGCGCGGAAGCCCTCGTCGACGAGCTCGACCGCCTGGCGCTCGAGCTCCGTCGCCGGCAGGATGCCCAGTCCGTTGGAGTTGTACGCCGGCACCGGTCGCGGCGCACCGCCGAGCAGGCGCACGAGCGGCGTCTCCTTCGATTGCGCGAGCGCGTCCCACGCCGCCATGTCGATGCCCGACATGGCGAAGAGCACGATGTTGTGCACGCCGAGCAGCGTGTACTTCGCGCGCAGCTTGCGCTCGAGCTCGAGCGGCGCCACCTCGTCGCCCTTCACCATCTCCGCCATCGCCTCGACGAGCTTCAGGATCGGGGGTAGGTTGTGCCGGCCGATCCCGAACAAATACGAACGGCCGGTGATGCCGGCATCGGTCTGGAGGTCGAGGAGGAGCAGCGCGGCCTCGGCCACGGTGCCGGTGCTCGTGGGCAGCTGCCGCTTCAAGGGGACGGCCACCGGCCGCGACCGGATGCCGCGGATCTTCATCATGCGCCGCTGAAGCGCGGCTTGCGCTTCTCCATGAACGCCCGCCGGCCTTCCTCGTAGTCGGCGCTCTTCGCGCAGCGCTCGATGGCGGCCTGCATGCGCGCGTGGTCCGGCGTGCCGGCGGACTTCACGTATTCCTCGATCTGCGTCTTCGAGTTCGCGATGGAAAGCGGCGCATTCTGAATCAGGCCCTCGAGAAGCCCGTTCGTGTATTTTTCCAGATCTTCGTTTTCAAGCACGCGGTGCACGAGGCCCATCGCGAGGGCCTCCTCGGCGGGGTAGCGCCGGCCGAGGAACATGATCTCCCGTGCGCGCGCGTGGCCCACCGTTTCGAGCAGGCGCTTGTGGCCCTCGACGCTATAGGCGAGGCCGAGCTTCGCGGCCGGGATGCCGAACTGCGCCGAGCGGGCGCAGTAGCGCAGGTCGCAGGCGAGCGCGATCTCCAGGCCGCCGCCCATGCAGTAGCCGTAGATCATGGCGACGGAGGGTTTCATCGAGCCCTGGATCGAGTGCAGCACCCGGTCGAGAAGGTCGTCGTACTTCGCGACCGAGGCACGCTCGGCGCGGATCTTCGCGAACTCCGAGATGTCGGCGCCCGAGGCGAAGGCCTCGGTGCCCGCACCGCGGAAGGCGACGCAACGCACCTCCGGGTCGGCGTCGTGCTTCGCCATCGCCTCCGGGATGCCGCGCCACATGGCGTCGTTGATGGCGTTCTTCTTGGCCGGCTGGTTGAACACGATCCAGCCCACCGCGCCGCGCTTCTCGACGATCAGGCTCACGGCTTTCCTCCCGGGCCGTAGACGGAAGCGACCGGGCTGCGCGCATCGCGCGTCCCCCAGCGCCCGGCGGTCACCTGGTGCAGGAAATCGTCCACGGTGCGGTTGAAGAGCGCCGGCTCCTCGAGGTTCATCGCGTGGCCGGTCTTCGGGAACACCGCGAGTCCCGCGGTCGGGATGGCGCGCTTGAGCATGATGGAAGCCTCGATGGTGACGTCGTCCTCGTCGCCGGCGATGATGAGCGACGGCACCTGGATCTTCTTTATCTCTTCTATGAGGGCATAGAGGGATGGACGTCGCCCCTGGTAGCCCTCCATGGTGTTGGCGGAGCCTCCCGCCGAATGCTCGGAGAGCTGGCGCAGGAACTCCGCGAAGCTCCGGGGATCCTTGTTCTGCAGCTGCACGCGCGCGGCCCCCAGGCCATAGCGCGCGGCGAAGGCCGCCATGCCCTTTTCCCGCAGCTCCCGCGCGTTGGCGATCGCATCCTTCTGGAACCCCTCATACTGCGCAGGGTGCGCGCCGCTGCCCACGCCGGCCATGGCGAGGGAGAGCGCGCGCGCGCCGTACGCCATGCCGAAGTGCAGCGTGGCGAACGCGCCCATCGAGAGGCCGACGATGTGCGCGCGCTCGACGCGCAGCGCATCGAGCACCGCGCGCACGTCGTCGCGCGCGCGCTCCTGCGAATAGCGCTCGAAATCCTTCGGCACGTCCGAGGGCGGATAGCCGCGTGCGTTGAAGGTGATGCAGCGGTAGCGGCGCGCGAAATGGCGAACCTGCGGCTCCCAGCTGCGATGGTCGCCGGCGAACTCGTGCACGAACACGATTGGGGTGCCGGCGCCGGTCTCCTCGTAAAACAGGGCGACGCCGTCGTCGGTTTTCAAGGTAGGCATGGTTAGAATTCTACTGGCCATGAAAGCCGTCCTCTGCAAGCAGTTCGGCCCGCCCGATTCGCTCGTCGTGGAGGAGCTGCCCTCCCCGCAGGCGGGCCCCGGCGAGGTCGTCGTGTCGGTCAAGGCGGCCAGCCTCAACTTCCCCGACGTGCTCATCATCCAGAACAAGTACCAGTTCAAGCCGCCGTTGCCGTTCTCGCCGGGCAGCGAGCTCGCCGGCGTGGTGAAGGAGGCGGGCGAAGGCGTGAAGGCGTTCAAGCCCGGCGACAAGGTGATCGCCTTCACCACGTACGGCGCGTTCGCCGAGGAAGTGAAGACCGAGGCGGCGCGCCTGCTGCCGCTGCCGGAGGGCATGGACTTCGCGAGCGGCGCCGCGTTCCTGCTCACCTATGCCACCTCGGATCACGCGCTGCGCGACCGCGGCGCGCTCGAGGCGGATGAGACGCTGCTGGTCCTCGGGGCGGCGGGCGGCGTCGGCCTCGCCGCGATCGAGATCGGCAAGGCGCTCGGAGCGCGCGTCATCGCCTGCGCCTCCACCGACGAGAAGCTCGCGGTCTGCCGCGAGCACGGCGCGGACGCGACCATCAACTACGCCACCGAGGACCTGAGGGAGCGCATCAAGGCCTTCACCGACGGCAAAGGCGTGGACGTCGTCTACGACGCGGTGGGTGGACCCTATACCGAGCCGGCCTTCCGCTCCCTCGCCTGGCGCGGCCGGCTTCTCGTGGTGGGCTTTGCCGCTGGCGACATTCCCAAGCTGCCGCTCAACCTCGCCCTCCTCAAGGGCGCCTCCGTGGTCGGCGTCTTCTGGGGCGACTTCGCACGGCGCGAGCCGAAGGCCTTCGCCGAGAGCGTACGCCAGCTCGCCGCGTGGTACCGGGACGGGAAGCTCCGCCCGCACGTCTCGCAAACCCTGCCGCTCGCCAGGGCAGCGGAAGCGCTGAAGCTGATGGCCGCCCGGCAGGTGAAAGGGAAGCTTGTCCTGACCACGTGAAGGGGGGGGCGAAGTCGCCCCCCCGGAATCATTGCTCCGGAAGCGACGCGTCGCCGGGGCCGAGCGGCCGCTGCATCAGCACGCTGTCCACCCACCGGCCGAACTTGAAGCCGACCGAGCGCAGCGTGCCCACGCGCAGGAAGCCGAACGCGGCGTGCAGGTTGATCGAGGCGAGGTTGGCGCTGTCGCCGATGACGGCGACGAGTTGTCGGTAGCCGAGCGCCTCGCAGCGACGGATCAGCTCGGCGAGGAGCGCGCTCCCGACGCCACGCCCGACCATTTCCTGGCGCACGTACACCGAGTCTTCGAGCGCGTAGCGGTAGGCCGAGCGAGCGCGGTAGGGTGCGCAATAGCCGTATCCTGCGACAGTGCCGGCAAGATCGGCGACCAGCCACGGCAGAGCGCGGCTCGCGACCTCGTCGTGGCGCCGGCGCAATTCCTCGAGCGCCGGGGGCACCTCCTCGAAGGATGCCAGGCCGTGGAGAACGTAGTGCGCGTAGATGGCCTGGATCGCCGGAAGGTCGTGCGCCGCCGCGGGCCGGACCTGCACCACCTCAGCGGGAATAGTCCGGCTCCTCGCGCTCGAGGATGCGCTTCAGGGCGCCGAAGTGGGCTTCCGCGTACTTGGGCGCATCGACTCTCATGAGCTCGTAAGTCCTTCGAACGACATCAGGCGCAACCGCGCGCAGCCTGCCGCCCATCGAGCGCG
This sequence comes from Burkholderiales bacterium, assembly GCA_035649175.1. Lineage (GTDB taxonomy): Bacteria > Pseudomonadota > Gammaproteobacteria > Burkholderiales > SG8-39 > SCGC-AG-212-J23. The sequence continues at coordinate 14,826 of DASRKB010000249.1, forward strand.
CCAGGACCTGCAGCCGGCAGGCGCGCTCGAGGTAGTAGAGCGAATCGAAGGCGTCCGCAATGGTCTCTCCCACGACGATGACACCGTGGCTCGCGAGGAACATCACCCGCCTGGAGCCGAGGGCCCGCGCGAGCCGGTCGCCCTCGGCCTCGTCGACGACCAGGCCGTTGTAGATGTCGTCGTACGCGATGTCGTCATGGAAGCGCAGCGCGTTCTGCTCCGCCATCTCCAGCCGGCCGCCCTCGAGCAGCGTGAGCGCCGTGGCGTAAGGCATGTGGGTATGCAGCACGCACGACGCGCGCGGATGCGCGAGGTGGATGCGCGAATGGATGTAGAAGGCGGTCTTCTCGAACTCGCCCTCGCCCTCCAGGACCTCGCCGCGCGCGTTGAGCGCGAGGAGGTTGGAGGCACTCACCTCGCTCCAATGCAGGCCGTAGCGGTTGAGCAAAAACCGCCCGCCGTCGAGCATAAAGCTGAAGTGGTTGCAGACGCCTTCGTGAAGGTCGAGGCGCACCGCGAGGCGGAAGGCGGCGGCGAGGTCTACCCTCGCCGCGCGCTCCGCCGACGCGGATTTGAGCTCGCGCATGGTTCCCAT
>DASRKB010000250.1:0-2978 GCA_035649175.1 Burkholderiales bacterium
GGGCTGCGCTACTTCGACAGTCGCGACGGAGCGCTCGGGCTCGAGCAGGTGATGGCCTCGGGCGCGCTGCCGCCCGGCTTCCCGGCGATCCGCGTCGACGGCGAGGCCTACTGGGACGGCGGCCTGTACTCGAACACGCCGCTCGAGGCGGTGCTCGACGACAACCCGCGGCGCGACTCGGTGATCTTCGGTGTCAACGTTTGGCAGCCCACCGGCCGCGAGCCCGAGTCGATCTGGCAGGTGATGGCGCGGGAGAAAGATATCCGGTACGCAAGCCGCGACGACAGCAACATCGCGCGCCAGAAGCAGATCCACCGATTGCGCCACGTGATCCGCGAGTTCTCGAAGCACGTCCCCGCTGCCGAGCGCGAGAGCGATGAGTGCCGGGAGCTCGCGTCCTGGGGTTGCGGCACCACGATGCACGTGGTGCGGCTGCTTGCGCCGGCGCTCGACGGCGAGGACTACATGAAGGACCTCGACTTCAGCGCCGCCGGCATCCAGTTCCGCCGCGAGGCTGGGCTCGCCGACGCACGGCGCATGATCGAACGCGCGCCGTGGCATGAGCCCGTTCACCCCATGGAGGGCGTGATCGTGCACGAGCTGTCCGCACGTAAGGGGGATTAGCCCCCGGAGGTAAATGCGACCGGAGCGCAATGCCGCCGGGAACGCGCCGCCCAGAAGCGTCATCTGATGACGTCAAACCGTCTGAAAGACGCAGAGAGTTGATAACCGGGAATTCAAGGAGTTTCCTATGAGACTTAAGGCGATTGGACCTGTCATCGGTGTTCCTATCATCGGGGTTGCCATGCTTGTCGGGTTCGGAACAGGCATGGGCGAGCAAGGAAACGCTCAAGCGGAGGAATCCTGGGAAAGCGAGAGACACGGGAACAGGGACGGACACGGGAAGCGGCTTTCCGAGAATGACCGCCAAATCAAAGCTCAGGCGGAACGGATGCTCGAAGAGGGCAGGAACATCTTCCGCTTCGACACCTACGGCTCGGAGGCCTTCTTCGGCGATGCCTTGCAGCTGCACAGGGCCATCGCGGGTGCGAAAAACGGCGGTGTGGGTCCGGGAGTGAGCCCGAAGACCGCGCTCGCGGTCGGCCTCAAAGTGGACGCCGACGCCCTGCCTGACCAGATCAAAGCGCAGCTCAAGGCGGGCAAGGTCAACCTCGACGATCCCGCTACGACGCTCGCCCTACTCCAGCTCAATGCCGTGGTTGGACTGACCGGCAGGTTCGACGGCGGCGGCAGGATCACGTCGCTGGGGACCCAATGCGCATTGTGCCATTCGAACGTGGACGACTCGTTCGCGCCCGGCATCGGCAAGCGGCTGGACGGCTGGGCCAATCGCGACCTGAATGTCGGCGTCATCGTCTCGCTCGCTCCGAACCTCAAGCCTTTCACCGATCTTCTCCGCGTCGACGAGGCGACGGTGAGGCAAGTGCTCACGAGCTGGGGTCCTGGCTGCTACGACGCGTGGCTCGACAAGGACGGTAAAGCCTTCGCGCCGGATGGAGGGCGAGCGTGCACGCTGATTCCGCCCGCGTTCGGTCTCGCCGGGGTGAACCTACACACCTGGACGGGCTCTGGCTCAGTGCCGTACTGGAATGCCTACGTCGCGGTGACCCAGCAGCATGGCTCGGGGACTTTCTTCGACCCCCGCCTAGGCAACAAGGACCAGTATCCGGTCTCGGCAAACAGCGGCTCCTTCAATACGCGCGGCACCCCCGACCTAATCACTTCGAAGCTAGGGGCGCTGCACTTCTACCAGCTCGCCATCCCGGCGCCTACGCCGCCCGAGGGCAGCTTCGACAAGGCAGCGGCCGCGCGCGGGAAAGACGTCTTCAACGGAAGGGCGCAGTGCGCGACCTGCCACGTTCCGCCGCTCTTCACCGAGCCGGGGCACAACCTGCACACCCCGGCCGAGATGGGCGTCGATTCGTTCCAGGCCGACCGATCGCCGACTCTGATGTACCGGACCGCCCCGCTCGCGGGACTGTGGACGCACCAGAAGGGCGGCTTCTATCACGACGGGCGCTTCGCCACGCTACCGGCCGTGATCGAGCACTACGATCGCACTTTCAGGCTCGGGCTGACCGACCAGGAAAAGGGCGAGCTGGTCGAATATTTGAAGTCGCTATAAGAAGACAAAACGGCGCAGCACCAGGAGGCCAACAGTCCGCGCAGCGGTTGTTGGCCTCTATGCGCTCGCCGGAAGGCGGAGTCGAATCGACTAGCCGCACGTCGGTGCAGTAATTCCTCCGACGTTGATCGGGCAGTCGTGGTGAATCACCTGGTCGACGCGCAGGCGCCGGCGGGAGCCGTCCGGGAAACCCCATTCGATGGCTTGCCCAGCCGACAAGCCGATCAGCGCCGTACCGACTGGTGCCAGAATGGAAACGCAGCAAGCGCAGCTGCCGGCCTCTTGCGGATAGACGAGGTTCAAGTGCTGATGCGCACCGGTGGTCTCGTTGGTGTAGAAGACCTGAGTGTTCATCGTAACGGCATCCGCCAGAATCGCTACTTTGGGCGAGACTACTTTGGCCCGGTCGATCTCGCGCAGTAATGCCGCGTGCGGTTTTAACCGCACCAGCCGCGCACGGTCTTCCTCGGTAATGAGCAACGGAGAGTCCAGGCTCGAGCGTTTATTAACGTCGCCGGCCATGAACTTGCGCAGCAGGCCGCGCGCCCGGAAATAGCGTGTGCGCACGGTGGCCTCCGGAATACCGAGCGCGACCGCCGTCTCCTCGGCGGTGAGCTCTTCAATCGCGCGCATCATGAAAACCGCCCGATAGGCTTCGGGTAGCGCGACGATACGCGCCTCGAGCAGCTGCCGCATTTCGCCCCCGTGCGCGATGCTCTCGGGCCCGGCTTCGCCGGACACCAGCTCATCCGGTTCCGCATCCATTCGTGCCGCTGCCTTCGCGTAGCGGCGCCGCCGCATCAGAGCCTCATTCGCCGCGATCCGCACGAGC
>DASRKB010000251.1:0-3168 GCA_035649175.1 Burkholderiales bacterium
ACCACCACCTGCGGCCGGCTCACCGCCAGCGCCGCAAGCGCCGCCTCCCCAGACTCCACCGCCGTCACCGCATAGCCCGCCGCACTGAGCCTCATCGCAATCAACTGCAGCAAATCCTTGTCGTCGTCGACCAGCAGTACCCTGGGATTGTCTTGCATCGCCATGTCTCCGCTTTCTGTTTCTCTTGAGCCTTCAGATTGTTGCGAGCCCTCTTTACGCGGCGTCGGCGAGCGCACGCGCCGAACGGCGCGGCAGCGTGACGCGGAAATGACCGCCCGCGCCGTCGGCGACCACCGCGATCCGGCCCCCGTGGGCCTCCACGAGCTCCCGGGCGATGGCAAGGCCCAGGCCGCTGCCCTTGACCGCGGCGCGCATGCCGGTGCCGCCCTCGAGCCTCGTGCGGCCGCGGAAGAAGAGGTTGAAGATCGAGTCCCGGTCCTCGACCGGCACGCCCGGCCCGGAGTCGAGCACCTCGATCATCGCCTCGCCGGCCGCCGCCCTCGCCCGCACCGCCACCGTGCCGCCCGGCGGCGTGAACTTGACCGCGTTGGAGAGCAGGTTGTCGAGGATCGAGCGCAGCTTCTCGGGGTCCGCTTCGAGCGTCGCCGGTTCCGCGTCGATGAACAGCCGCAGCCCCTTCGCCTCGGCGGCGAACTGGTGCTCGCGCGCCACGCCGGCCACCAGCTCGTCGAGCACCACCGGCTTCACTTCGAGCGATGCGGCGGCATGCAGCGCGCGCTGGTAATCGAGTAGCTCCTCGATCAGGCGCTGCAGCTTGACGCTGTTGTCGCGCATGATCGAGACCACCTGCCGCTGCGCCGGAGCGAGCGGCCCGGCCACCTGGTCGTGCAGGAGCTCCGCGCCTTCGCGCAGCGCGGTGAGCGGCGTCTTCAGCTCGTGAGACACGTGACGCAGGAACCGGTTCTTCTGCGTCTCGAATTCCTCGAGGCGCCGGCGCAGCCAGTCCAGGCGCCGCCCTAGGTAGCGCAAGTCCTCCGGGCCGCGTACCGCAATCGGCTGCGAGAAATCGGCCCCGCCGAGCTGGCGGATCGCGCCGTCGATCTCCGAGATCGGCCGCGCGATGTAGCGCATCAGGCCGAGCGCGATAATGAGCGCCACCGCGGTGCTGAGGAGCAGGAGCGCGATCAGCCCCCGCTGCACCGTCTCCGCCTTCTCGCGCAGGCGCTCGACCTCCTGGTCGACGATGCGGTTATTGATCGCGAGCACCTCGCGCGCCGCCTCGATAAGCAGGTCGACGCGCGCGCTCACCTCCCGGGCGTCGATCTTCGGCCGCGGGCGCGCGGTCAGCATGTCGTAGATGGCCTGCTCCTCGTCGACCGTACGGGTGAGGGCGCGAAGCTGCGCACGATCGAGCGGCAGCAGAGCGATCTCCTCGGCGAGCTGCTTGAAGCCGCGATGCACGCGCGCGTAGTCCACCGCGACGCCGGGATCGTCGAGCAGCGCCATCTGCTGCGCGGCGCGTTCGATCGAGGAGATGCGGTCGACGAGCGAGCGGCTCGCGCGCGCGGCCTGCGAGGCGTTGAACACCGCGCTGCGGCTCTGCGTGGCGAGCTTCTCGGTGTTCCACGCCGAGTAGGCGAGCGCGCCCACCAGCGGCAGCATCACCAGCGTGAATCCGGCGAGCAGCAGTCCGAGGAAGGACCGCGGATAGACGATCATCTAGCCCTGCATGGTTCCACGGACTTCGACAGGAACCAATGTCACATGTTCACGACAGATTTCGTCTCTGCTAGTCGTTGCGCGGCGACAGCGGCGGGCTCGGGACCGAGGATGCGGTTCGCGCCCACCACCGTGCAGTGGGAAGGCACGTCGCGCGTCACCACCGCGTTCGCGCCCACCGTGGCCCCGCGGCCGATGCGCAGCGCCCCGGCAATACGCGCGCCCGGGCCGATGCAAACGTTGTCCTCGATGACCGGCGAGCCGTGCAGGCTCGCCTGCTGCATCACCATCACCCGGCTGCCGATCAGCGCGCCCTCCTCGATGACGATGCCGTAGGGATAGGGCATGAGGATGGGCGAGCGGATGGCGCACGAGATGTCCGAGTTCAGGACCAGGAACAGGAGCTTCTTGAAAGGCAGATTCTTCCTCACCGCGAGTTGCAGAATGCGGGCGGCGAGCGGGTTCTCTCCGACTACGGCGTCGGGGTAGCGCCGCTCGACGCGGCACTCGAGCCAGCGCAGGATGGCGCGCTCGGCCTCGGCGACGAGCGCCCCGAGCGGCTGCCCGGCGTGCAGCGCCACGGCGTCCTCGAGGCCCGCCGGCAGCTCCCCGCGCGGGTCGAACACGACGCGGAAATCGCTGCGCCGTCGCCGCTCGCCCGGGCGCTCCTCACGGAAGCGCAGCCCGAGCGGCGCAAGGTCGCGCGCGACATGGACCATGATGCTCGAGCGCACGCTGCCTTCCCGGCCGGTGAAGCTCACCGTGGGCGCGCGGGCCTCGACCAGGCGGCAGGCGGCGGCTGCCACGCCGAGCAGGCGCTCGCGCAGGCTTCGGCGCCGCGCGCGGCGCAGGCGGGGCGCTGCCGCGCGCAACCCCGACCACTCGCCCATCCGCACCGCGTGCGATACGAGCTGACGATCCGCCGTCGAGGCCCAGTGCCGCGCAAGGCGCTGCTCGGCGCCCACCGCGTCTCGCTCCCAAAGCGCGGTGATCCAGTCGCCGAGGAGCTGCGGCCGCTCCAGCGCGTCGAGCAGCCCGTGCTCGAAGAGCGCCGGCGCTGTGCCGGCGAGCAGCTCCTCCTGGCGCACGACGCGAATGGCGAGAAAACCGGGCCGTCCGACATCGTCGGTCCACGACAGCACGAAGCGCCACGCATCCAGCGCCGGGCGCCCGAGGCGCACGAGCTGCAGATCGTATTCCTGGCAAAAGCGCGCCGCGAGGCGCGGCATCGCGCCGAAGGCGCTCCGAGCGACAGCGATGTCGGCTTCCGGGGGCGCGCTTTCCGGGTACAGGCGCGCATCGCCGAGCACCTGGAGCGCAATGCCCTCGGACCTGACCCGGTCGAAGAACGCCTGCGCGACGTAGCCCCGGTCGTCCATTCAGGCGTCGCTGAAGAGAGTCGCGACGACGCGGGCCTTGGATGACTCGAGAAACGATCTCAGGGTCTTCAGTGGCACGGCGGCCGCCGGCCGCCGTGCGATCACGAGC
>DASRKB010000252.1:0-16842 GCA_035649175.1 Burkholderiales bacterium
GCATGAGGTTCGCGGCCTCGATCTCCATGTAGGCTTCCGCGATCGGGAACTGGATACCTTGGTTCTGCCCGATCGGACGATCGAAGACCACGCGATCCCTCGAGTAGGAGGCGGCCTTCTCCGTAAACCAGTAGCCATCCCCGATGCACTCGGCGGCGATCAGAATGCGCTCGGCGTTCAGGCCGTCGAGGATGTAGCGGAAGCCCTTGCCTTCCTCGCCGATCCGGTTCTCCGCGGGCACCTCCAGGTTGTCGATGAACACCTGGTTGGTCTCGTGGTTCACCATGTTGCGGATCGGCTTGATCTCCAGACCCTTGCTCTTGGTGTCCACGAGGAAGATCGACATGCCGTCGGACTTCTTCGCCACCTTATCAAGCGGCGTGGTCCTCGCTAGCAGGATCATCAGCTCCGAGTGCTGCAGGCGGGAAGTCCAGACCTTCTGCCCGTTGATCACGTAGCGGTCGCCCTTCCTCACGGCCACGGTCTTGATCTTGGTCGTGTCGGTGCCGGCGGTCGGCTCGGTGACGCCCATGGCCTGCAGGCGCAGCTCGCCCGAGGCGATCCTGGGCAGGTACTTATTCTTCTGCTCCGGCGAGCCGTTTCGCAGGAGCGTGTTCATGTTGTACATCTGCCCGTGGCACGAGCCCGGGTTCCCGCCCGAGCGGCTCACTTCTTCCATGATCACGGTCGCTTCGGTGAGCGAAAGGCCGGAACCCCCGTATTCCTCGGGGATGAGCGCCGACATCCAGCCGGCCTCGGTGAGCGCCTTCACGAACGCCTCCGGATAGGCCCGCTTCTCGTCCACCCCCTGCCAGTACGCCGAGTCGAACTTGCCGCAGAGCTGGCGCACCGCGTCGCGCAGCTCGGGATAGTTGTCACGCCCGAGGTTCATGGCTTGAGGTGCTTCGAGGCTTCTTCCTCGATGCGCAGCCAGACTTCCTCCGCCATCGGCTGGCGCGACTCCTCCAGGATATGGCCGACCAGCCCGACGGCGCGGGCCATCACGCCCAGACCGCGCACCGCGCGCCAGTCGAGGCCGAGCTCGCAGGCGAGCGCGCCGATGGCGCCGGTGGCGTTCAGCGTGAGGTTCTTGCGCTTCGCAACCTCCTCCATGGTCTTGCAGTACTTGCCGTAGAAACCGGTCTCGCGCGCGATCTCGAAGAGCCGCACGGTGCGCGGGTCGAGCGGCTTGTGCAGCGGGTGACCAAGGCCGGGTACCCGCTTTTGCGAAAGAATCTTTTCGATCTCCAGCGTCTCGGAGAGCATCTTCGCCACGCCCTCGGTCGATCCGACGAACACGCTGCCCAGTCCGCAAAGGCCGGCCGCGACTGCGGCCTGCATCGCCTCGGGCGCGCCGAGGTACGTGAGGCGAGCGGCGAGCGCGCTCGGGGTCACGCCGTGCTCCACCAGCGTGACCACCATCGCATTGAAGAGCTTCGATTCGTTGGGGTCGGGTGTTTTTCCGGTCAGCTCGAGGAAGGCCATGTCCCCGAGGTTGAGGCGGCCGAGGATCTCCCCGGGCAGGTCGCGCCCGCGTACGACGATGCGCTCGGGCGTGCTCCAGCCCAGCTCGGAGCGAATCGGCTGTCGTGATCTGGTCACGTTGCAGATGATACCTACCTGGTGGCACTCTGCGCCTCCAATGACCGATATGCTCCAGGTTGGCGAGCGCGCGCCGGCATTCTCGCTGCCGGCAATCAATCGCGAAGGCTTCGTGTCGCTCGCGGACTACCGTGGCCGCCAGGCGGTGATGGTCGGGTTCTTCCGCGGCCTGCACTGCCCGTTCTGCCGGCGCCAGATCGTACTGCTGGGCGCGGTGCAGCCGGCGCTTTCCGCGCTCGGGGTGGAAACGCTGGCCGTGGTAAATACGCCGCTTGAGCGCGCGCGCCTTTACTTCCGGTACCGTCCTGTGCCGATCACGCTGCTCAGCGATCCGCATTGTGAAACACACCAAGCCTTCGGCATCCCGCGCATCGAGTTCCTGCCGGAGGAGGGCGAGCCGGGCCAGTGGCCGCGCACCCGCCCGCAAGATTTCGCTGCCGCGCGCATCGACCCGACCGGCGAGCTCGGGCGGCCGACGCAGCCGATGGAGGCGAACGTCGTCCTCAACCGCAAGGACGCTTTCGAGCTTACGAAGGAAGACGAGGAGATCTTCGAGGCGCACGGCACGCAGTCCGCCGGCCATTTCCTGATCGACCGGGAAGGCGTGGTCCGCTGGCGCTGGACCGAGGCGCCGCAATCGCCGAACGAGCTGTGCCGCTTTCCGCGCGCCGAGGAGATGCTCGACGCCGCGCGTCAGATGTAGCCGGGGCCCTCGATCGGCGGATGCCGCTCGATGAAACGCTCGTCGACCTCGAGCCCGAGCCCGGGCCTATCGAGCGGCCACACCGCACCGTCCTTGTCGATCCGGCCCGGGTTGTCGACGAGCTCGTCGCGGTAGCGGTTCGCGTTGGAGACGTCGCCCTCGAAGTAGCCGGCGTTGCGGATTGCCGCGAGGAAGTGGATCGTGGCCGCATGGTTGAGCCCGGTCATCGAGCTGTGCGGGTGCACCTTGATTCCCGCTTCGGCTGCGAGCGCGGCGATCCTCAGGCATTCGGTGATGCCACCACTCTTCGACAGATCGGGCTGGAAGACGCGCACGGCGCGGTCCTCCGCAAGGCGCGCGAACTCGAAGCGCGTGTAGTGGTTCTCGCCGGCGGCGAGCGGCGTGCGGCCGAGCTTCGCGGCGGCGCGGTAGCTCATGTAGTCCGGCGCGGGGAAGGGCTCCTCCAGCCAGCCGATGCCGAGCTCGTCCATGGCCGGCATCACCCCGCGAACTTGATCCAGCACATAGCCGGTGTTGGCGTCGGTCAGGATCTCAACGGAGGCGCCGAAGGCCTCGCGGACCGCCTGCATGCGCTCGATGTCTTTGGCTACGCCATCGCCCACCCGGAGCTTCAAGGCTCGGTATCCCAATGATAGGGAACTCCGTGCTTCGGTCACGAGCGCCTCGGGCGCCTGGTACCCCAAGGAAACCCCTCCGGCGTAGGCCGGGATCGGCCTGCGGGTGCCGCCGAGCAGCTTGTAGAGCGGCGTATCCTGCGCTTTGCCCTTCAGGTCCCAGAGCGCCATGTCGATGCCGCTGATGGCGAGGCACGCTCCGGCGCCCATGCCGTGGCTCGCCAGCTGGAAGCGATACATCTTCTCCCAGACGGCGGGAATGTCCTCTGCCGACATTCCCACGACGAGCTGCCTGAGCGTGGTTTCGATCAGCTTGGCCACGGCGGTGTGGGCGCGCCCGTGGTGCGCTTCTCCCCAGCCCGCGAGCCCCTGATCGCCTGTCACCTTGACCAAAACCGCATCGCGCTTGATGGCCGTGCCGATCCCGAGCGCCACTCGATTCTGGGCCGCGATAGGGTATGAGACCGGAAAGGCCTCGACCTCAGCGATCCGCATGCACGGGGTTCCGCGCCGGCTCGCCTGCCAGCAAGCGCAGCATCTCCTCGGCCGCCGCGACGCCCATGCGGACGCGCGACTCGACGGTCATGCCCGCGAAGTGCGGCGTCGGAATGACGTTGCGCAACGTGAGCAACGGGTGGCCGGGCTCGAGACGGTAGTGCTCGTAGACGTCGAGCATGGCGCCGGCGATACGCTCTTCACGCAGCGCCTCGACGAGGGCATCCTCCTCGATCACGGCGCCGCGGCCGACGTTGATGATCCAGGCGCCGCGCTTCACGCGCGCGAGAGCGCGGCGATTGAGGAGGTGGCGCGTCTCGGGGGTGAGCGGGCAGGTGACGACGACGAAATCGCTCTCTTCCAGAAGCGAGATCAGATCGCGTGCCTCCACGCTGCCGGGGAGTCGATCCAGGCGCCGCTGGTGACCCAGGACCCGCATGCCGAATCCCCGCGAGCAGATGTGCGCTACCCGCTTGCCGATCTCGCCCACGCCGACGATGCCCGCGGTCATGGCGGTGATCTCGTGATTCGTCGCGCCGAGCGCTCGCGCCGCGTCCCATGTTCCCGCCCGCAGTGATTCGATGACCGAGACGATGTTGCGCGAGAGCATCAGCATCGCCATGGCGCAGTACTCGGCGACCGATTGTGCGTTGCTGCCCGGCAGGTTGGCCACGGCCACGCCTCGCGTTGCTGCCGCCGCGAGAGGGACGAGGTCGGTCCCGGTGCCGTGCACGACCACCGCCGTCACGCGCGGCGCCGCCTCGAAGATGTCGTCGGGCAGCTTGCTTCGAACGATGATGCCCTGCGCGCTTGCCGCCAGGCGGCGCACAGTGGCGAAGCCGCTGTCGGGCGCGCAAAGAACTTCGATGCCAGCGCGCTCGAGCGCGCGCTCGCCTTGCGGCGCTATCGGATCGGTGAGGAGGACCTTCTTCACTCGGGCAAAGTCGTCGGACGCGATGTGAAATTTGTCACTGGTCGAGCGTGACTAAATGCAAGGCGCTGCAAATTATTCCACATCAAAAGACGTCAATAACGATCAGAATGAAATGACAAAAACAGAATAAGTCGGCGCAAAGCGCGTTAACCCAGGGAGAGACGCCGCGGTGGGCGAATCATCGCCGGGCCCGGTCAGGGTCCTGGTCATCGACGACAGCAACACCATCCGGCGCAGCGCGGAGCTTTTCCTGAGCCAGGCCGGCTTCGAGGTGATCCTCGCCGAGGACGGCTTCGACGCGCTCGCCAAGATCAGCGATCACCACCCGCACGTGATCTTCGTGGACATCATGATGCCCCGGCTTGACGGCTACCAGACCTGCGCGCTCATCAAGCAGAACCCGGGGATCAAGTCCACGCCGGTCATCATGCTCTCCAGCAAGGACGGCGTGTTCGACCGCGCGCGCGGCCGACTCGCAGGGTCGGACCGCTACCTGACCAAGCCCTTTACCCAGGATGCGCTGGTGGAGGCGGTCAACCAGTACGTGAAGAACCCTTCGGTCCCGGCAGGCATATAGAAGAAAGAATGGAAGACGAAAGGAACCGCGCTATGCCAATCAAGAGCATTCTCGTCGTTGACGACTCGCCCACCGACCGCCAGCACCTGAGCGACATGCTCTCCAAGAGCGGCTACAAGGTGTCGGTCGCCGGGAGCGCGGAGGAGGCGCTCGCCAAGGTGAAGCAACTGAAGCCCGACCTTGTGCTCATGGACGTGGTGATGCCGGGGCAGAACGGCTTTCAGGCCACGCGCATGCTCACCAAGGACGATGCGACGAAGCACATCCCGGTCATCCTGTGCACCAGCAAGAGCCAGGAAACCGACAAGGTCTGGGGCATGCGCCAGGGCGCCCGGGACTACGTGGTGAAGCCGGTGTCGCCGGCGGACCTGCTGGCGAAAATACAGGCGCTCGCCTGATGGCTGCGCGACTCTCGCTGCGGGATTACCAGCACGACCTCGCCGATCGGCTGCGCAACGCGAAGTCGGAGTCGGCAGTGCACTCCAAGCTTGGCGTGCAGGTGGGCGAGCAGCCGTGGCTCATCGACCTCGCCGAGGCGGGCGAGCTGATCCCGGTGCCGCCGATCACCGCCGTACCGCTGACGCGCCCCTGGTTCCGCGGCGTCGTGAATGTCCGCGGCAACCTCTACAACGTGGTCGATCTGCCGGCGTTTCTTGGCGGGCCGGCCGTGGGCGCGAACGAGCAGGCCCGGCTGCTGCTCGTCGCGGAGCGCTTCCTCATGCGCGCTGCCCTGCTCGTCGACGGCTCCCTCGGGCTGCGCGACACGCGCGGCTTCGCGATGGACGAGGACACGCCGAGCGCCTCGCCCTGGATCCGCGCAACCTACGCCGACAGCCAGGAGCGCATCTGGCGCGAACTCGATGTTCGAGAGCTCGTGCAGCACGCTGCGTTCCTCGGGGTCGCGGCCTGAACCTCGGACACATTCAAGGAGCTTTCCATGTCAGTCCCCGCCACCACAATCGATGCCATCGCGCCGGGCGGCACCCCGCTTCGCCCGGTCCGTTCGTTCACCGTGCGCAAAGAGGCGACAGCTGCGTACCGCGTACCGACCGCGCTGCGGGCGCGCCTCGCCGGCGCGCTGCGCGTCGGATCCCCGATCAAGATCCTGATCGCTGCGCTGTTGCTCTTCCTCGTCGCCGCGGCGGTTTTGGTTGTGATCTACGCGCGACTCGCCGCTGAGAGCGCCACCTACCTGTCGACGGCGACCGAGATGCAGATGCTCTCGCAGCGCATCGCCAATAGCGCGCAGCAGGCGGTGCAGGGGAGGGCGAGCGCCTTCGCCCAGCTCGGCGCGGCGCGCGAACAGTTCTCGCGAAACCTCGAGGTGCTGACGAGCGGTGGTGTCAAAGCGGGGGTCCCGCTTTCGGCTTCGCCGGACGGCCTGCAGCCTGCGCTCAAGGCGCTCGCCGCGCGATGGGCGCCGGTACGCGGCAACATCGGCCTGATCCTCGCGCAGCAAGGGCCGCTCGTCGAGCTTCGCGAGCACGAGGCCACGCTGGCGAGGGTGGCGCCGAGCCTGTCGCTGGCCGCCCTTGAGCTGGCGACGAGCGTGGCGGACGCGCGCGAGCGCTACGGCGCGGCGGCGTTCTCCCGCGTGCTGCACGCCGACGTGACGAATTACGACTTCATCAACGCGGCGCGACTACTCTCCACAGACCTGCCGAATCCACAGGTCGCGCTGCAGCTCGCGAGGAACACGCGCGATTTCGAGAATGTTCTCAAAGCGCTGCTCGGGCAGGCCAAGGCCGATGGCGTCGATGCGCTGCAGGATCCACGGGCGAGGGAGCGTGCGCTCGCGCTCCAACGGACGTTCGCACCCTTCGCGGCGAGCGTGCAGGCGATCGTCGCAAGCATGCAGGCGCTGGCACAGGCGAAGCAGGCGAGCCGCGACATCTTCGGCGCGAGCGAGGGACTGCTCAAGGCGCCCGCCGATCTCGCCGTGGAGTACCAGCAGCTCGGCCGGTCGAGGCAGGTCTACGCGTGGGCGGCGGCGGCTTGCGGTGTGCTCGCACTCGGCTGCTTGCTCCTGCTGGGTCGGGCCTTCGTGATAGAGGGCCGCCGGCGCGCCGAGGAGAGCGAGCGGCAGAACCGCGCCAACCAGGACGCGATCCTTCGGCTGCTCGACGAGATCGGCAACCTGGCGAGCGGCGATCTCACCGTGCACGCCAAGGTGACCGAGGACGTCACCGGCGCCATTGCCGACTCGATCAATTACACGATCGAAGAGTTGCGGCGCCTGGTCAGCGGCATCAACGGCGCGGCGCAGCAGGTGACGGCGGCGACCCACGAAGCGCAGACGATCAGTGCTCAGTTGCTTCAGGCGGCGCAGAAGCAGGCGGGAGAGATCCAGCGGACCGGCCAGTCGGTGGCGCAGATGGCCCAGTCGATGACCGAGGTCTCGAGGAGCGCGGGCGACTCCGCGAAAGTGGCCGAGACTTCGGTGCACGCCGCGGGGAAGGGCGCCGCGGCGGTGCAGAACGCGATCCGGGGAATGAACGACATCCGCGAGCAGATCCAGGAAACCTCCAAGCGCATCAAGAGGCTTGGCGAGAGCTCCCAGGAGATCGGCGAGATCGTGCAGCTCATCTCGGACATCACCGAGCAGACCAACGTCCTCGCGCTGAACGCGGCGATCCAGGCGGCCTCTGCCGGAGAGGCGGGACGCGGCTTTACGGTCGTGGCCGAGGAGGTGCAGCGGCTTGCGGAGCGCTCGGCGGAAGCGACCAAGCACATCGGCGCGATCGTCAGGAGCATCCAGGGTGACACGCAGGGCGCGGTGGAGGCGATGGAGCGCAGCACGCGCGGCGTGGTGGAGGGCACGCGCACCGCGGACGAGGCCGACCAGGCGCTGCGCGAGATCGGGCAGGTCTCGAGCCGCCTTGCGGAACTGATCGCCTCGATCTCGAGCGCGACCGACCGGCAGGCGGTCGCGGCGTCCCAGGTCGCCGGAAGGATGAAGATCATCCTCGGCATCACGCAGCTCACCACCGAGGGTACACGCAGGACGGCGGCCTCGGCCGTGAAGCTCACGGCGCTCGCCGACGGCCTGAAGAGCTCGGTCGCGGGATTCAAGGTGGCCTGATGGCCAACCTCGCCGACACTACGATCCTCTCCTGGATTACCACCGAGGTGGACCAGGCGCTGGAGACAGTTCGGCGAAACGTCGTGCGTTACCTCAGTGTGCGCGAGGACCCGGCGCTCCTCAGGTCGTGCCCGGAGCACCTGCATCAAGTGAGCGGCGCGCTGAGGATGGTGGGACTCGCGGGAGCGACGCGCTTCTGCGAGGCGCTCGAGCGCGGCTTCACCACCGCGGATGGCGACGCACCTACCTCCAATACCCTGGAGGTTCTCGACCGCTCCGTCCTGGCGCTCAAGCAGTTTGTGAACGATCTGGCGGAGGGGCAGGCGAACGTGCCGATGCGGCTCGCGCCGGCTTACCGTGATCTCGCCCGGCTGCAAGGCCGCGAGGCGGGATGCGAGATGGATCTGTTCTTTCCCGACCTCTCGCACGCGGCGCCGGTCCACGGCGAGCCCTTGGAGCTGGCGGGCGAAGCGCTCGCCGCGTTCGTCCAGGATCAATGCGTCCGGTACGAGCGCGGCCTGCTTGCCTGGCTCCGAGAACCCGCTGCAGGGATCGAGGACATGCGCGCGGCGCTCGACGCGCTGCACCGGGTGGCGCCCGCGCTGCCCGAGCCGCGAGGACTGTGGTGGGCGTCGGGCGCGCTCGTGGATGCCCTGGCGCAGCCCGCCGACCCGGAGTGGTTGAACGCGGTCAAGACGCTCTGCAAGAAGCTCGACCTATACCTTCGCGACGCTGCGGCGGGAGAAGCGCGCGACGGAGATGCTCTCATGCGCGAGGTCCTCTTCGCGGTGGCAAAGGCCCCGGCGGCCACGGGGCGTATGCGCGAGGTCACGCAGCTCTACCAGCTCGAGAGCCTCCTCCCCGCGCAGCGCCCGGCGCATGCGGCGGCGCTCGACATCCAGTTTCTCGAGGTCGCCCTCTACGACTTGCATTCCCGACTCGACGCGCTGAAGAGCGCCTGGGTGCGCTACGTATCAGGGGAGAAGGCGAGCGCGGGGCAGTTCCGCGACCTCTTGGCTTCGTTCAAGGCGAAGGCCGTCGAGCTGGGCAACGCGCACCTTATCAAGCTGCTGGGCGCGATCACGCTCGTCTCCGCGCGGCTGCCGGACCCGTACCCGCGCCAGAACCAGTTCATGGTGATCGAGATGGCCTCGGCGTTCCTTCTTGCCGAGCATGTCATCGACCGTTTCACTTCACCCGCGGAAGATCTCGACTGCCAGATCGTGCTCATGGGCGGGTGGCTGCTCGACGCGCAGAACGGCAAGTCGACCGGCGAGCCGCCTGCGGGCCTGCGGCCCGAGCTCACACAGCAGATCGGCTCGCTGCAGCTCAGGTCCCAGGTGGCCAAGGAGATCCTGGCGAACCTGCAGCACCTGGAGCAGGTGCTGGACGCGTTCGCGCGCGACCCGTCGCGCCGCGACACGCTGCGCCCCCTGGAGACGTATATTCGCCAGGTCCACGGGGCCCTTACGGTGCTCGGCTTCAAGCGGGCCGCCGAGGCGATCGGGCTGTGCGAGCGCATGATCGCCGCCTGCGCGGACCCTGCCTACGCGCTCGCGGCGCACGACATGGACTGGATCGCCGAGGGACTGAGCAGCGTGGGCATGTACCTCGCGCCCTGCCTGCACGGCCATGAGCCGGGCGCGCGCTCGCTGGAGATCTTCTTCAACCGGTTCGAGAACGCGCGCACGTGCGCAGAGGCGGCGCCTGCGGACATCACGCTGACCCTGCAGCCCCTCGCGAAGGAGGAGGTGCCGGAGCTCCTTGGCGTCTTTCTGGAAGAGGCAAGGGAAGTGCTCGAGACGATCGAGGGCGCCTCGCCGCCCGGCGACTTGGAGGCGCTCACCACCATTCGCCGCGGCTTCCATACGCTGAAGGGCAGCGGCCGCATGGTCGGGTTGACGGACTTGAGCGAGGCGGCCTGGGGGATTGAGCAGATTCTGAACGAATGGCTCGAGCGCAAGCGTCCCGCAACGCCGGCGCTGAACGAGCTCGTCTGCCTGGCAACCGAGGCCTTCCGGGTCTGGGTTCGCGAGCTGCGTGAAGGCAAGCGCAAAGTCGAGATCGACGCCTCGCCTCTGGTTGAGCTGGCGCGCCGCACGCGCGAGGAAGCCGAGGAGCCGCCGCAGGCCGACGTCTTCGACATCTACTCGAAGGAGGCGATCGGTCACGTCGGCGCACTGCGCGCCGGGCTGGATTCCTGGGCGCCAGGGACGGAAGCCTCCGCGGAGTTCGCGCGGGCGGCGCACACGCTCGCCAGCAGCTCCCGCACCGCCGGCTTCGCGGGAATCGCGGATCTCGCCGCAGCGATCGAGCGATGGACGCCGCTCGCTCCGCGGACGCCGGCGGGCGAGGCCGGCGTGCTTGGCCGGGCCGTCGCTACCCTCGGGAACATGGTGGACGCCGCGGTGCGCCGGGAGCCGGGTGTGCCGAGCGCCGCCGCGATCGCGTCCCTGAACGACCTCGCCAGCCGCCTCAGCGCGCCGCGGCGCGAGGAGAAGCGCGTAATCCGCGACGACATCGACCCCCAGCTGCTGCCGATCTTCCTGGAAGAAGCACGGGAGCTTGTTCCGGCGATCGGCTCGGACCTGCGCGAGTGGAAGGCGGCGCCGGAGGATGCACGGATCTCGCAGTCACTGCAGCGCGCGCTACATACCCTGAAGGGCAGCGCGCGGATGGCCGGCGCCATCCGCCTCGGAGAGCTCACCCACCTGATGGAAAGCCGCATCGAGGCGGCGCTGGAGGCAGGCGAGCTGCCGCCGGTGCTCTTCGCGGAGCTCGAGGAGAGGATGGACCGCCTCTGTATGGGCGTGGAGCGCCTGCGTCATCCGAAGGTGGCGCCGCAGGCCGAGGCTCGGGCGCCAGCGGCGATGCTGCGGGTCAACGCGGACACGCTCGACAGTCTCATCAACGAGGCGGGAGAGATGGCGATCGCGCGCTCGCGCATGGAGGCGGAGCTGCGGGCGGCGAAGCAGTCACTGGGCGACCTGGGCGAAAGCGTGGCACGCCTGCGCGCGCAGCTCCGCGAGATCGAGGTGCAGGCCGACAGCCAGATGCAGTCCCGGGTCTCGGTCTTGGAGGAGAAGGGCCGGGACTACGACCCGCTCGAGTTCGACCGGTACACGCGGCTACAGGAGCTCACCCGCCTCATGACGGAGAGCCTGAACGACGTCATCGCCAGCCAGCAGGCACTCTTGCGCAACGCTGGCGAGACCGACGCCGCGCTCAGGCAGCAGGCGCGCATCAGCCGCGGCGTGCAGCAGGCCCTCATGCGCATGCGGGCGGTGCCGTTTTCCAGCTTGAGCGAGCGCCTGTTCCGCCTGGTCCGGCAGGTCGCGCGCGAGCTCGACAAGCGCGCCGAGCTCCAGATCTCGGGGGCGGAGGCCGAGCTCGACCGCGGCGTTCTCGAGCGCATCGCGGCGCCCCTCGAGCACCTCGTGCGCAATGCCATCGCTCACGGCATCGAGGCCCCGGCGGCACGGGCCGCCGCCGGCAAACCCGAGGCAGGGCGCATCGGCATCGCGCTGCGGCAGGAGGCGAACGAGATCGCACTGATGGTCTCCGACGACGGCGGTGGCCTCGACTACGAGCGGCTGCGGCGCAAGAGCCGGGAGGCTGGCCTGCTTGGGCCGGAGCAGGAAGCGACCGAGGCGGAGCTTGCGCAGCTCGTGTTCGTCGCGGGATTCTCGACCGCAGATGCCGTCACCGAGATCGCCGGACGCGGTATCGGCATGGACGTGGTGCGCAGCGAGATCACCGCGATCGGCGGGCGGGTCGAGATCGTTAGCGCGCCGGGGGAGGGGACCACCTTCACCCTGTACCTTCCCCTGACGCTCGCGATGACGCAGGCGGTGCTGGTGCGGGCTGGCGGCTCCGTCCTCGCCGTCGCTACCGGCATGGTGGAGCAGGTGCTGCGGCTCAAGGCCGACGCGATGGCGGCGCTTTATGAGAAGAGCATGGTGGAATTCCAGGACCGCTCCTACCCGCTGCACTATTTCCAGCACCTGCTCGGCGCCCGCTCGGCGACCCGAGTGCAGGGCTACAACTCGGTGCTGCTGGTGCGCAGTGGCATTCAGCGCGTTGCCGTGCACGTCGACGAGCTCGTCGGGAACCAGGAAATCGTCGTCAAGAACATCGGTCCGCAGCTCGCCGGCGTGCCTGGGGTATCCGGCGCGACGGTGCTGGCCGACGGCACCATCGCACTCATCGTGAATCCCGTGCAGCTCGCTCTGTCCGCGCGCGCCACCGGCGCGACGATCTCCTTGCAGGCGCCCGCTGCGCCGGCCGAACCGGCGCAGCCTGCCGCGCCGATCGTCATGGTGGTGGATGACTCGCTCACCGTGCGCAAGGTCACCCGCCGCCTGCTCGAGCGCGAGGGTTACCGGGTGATCACCGCCAAGGACGGCGTCGACGCCGTGCAGCTCCTCAAGGACACGGCGCCTGACGTGATGCTGATCGACATCGAGATGCCGCGCATGGACGGCTTTGAGCTCGCGCGCACCGTGCGCGGCGACCCGCGCATCGCCGGGGTACCGATCATCGTGATCACCTCGCGCACTGCCGGCAAGCACCGCGCGCACGCCACTGAGCTCGGCGCCAACGCCTTCCTGGGCAAGCCGTACCAGGAAGCCGAGCTCCTCCAGGAGATCGAGAAGGTCCTGGCATGAGGCGCTTTGAGGCGCCGCGCCAGCTCGGGAAGTACCCGATCATGCGCGAGATCGGCAAGGGGGCGACCAGCCGGGTGTACCTTGCGCGCGATCCCCTCCCGGAACGCGACGTGGCGATCAAGGTGTTCCTCTTCGACGAGCACGCCGACCGCCAGACAGAGCGCATGATGCACAAAGCCTTTGTGGCCGAGGCTTCGCTCGCCGGAAAGCTCAACCACCCGCACATCGTCGAGATCATCGACGCTGTCGTGGAGCCCGACCACAGCTACCTGGTAATGGAGTACGTGGCGGGCAGCACGCTCGAGACGCACGCGGGCGTGCGCTCGCTGCTGCCGGTCAGCAAGGTGGTGGAGATCATCTTCAAGTGCATCCGGGCGCTCGAGTACGCGTTCCAGCACGGCGTGATCCATCGCGACATCAAGCCGGGCAACATCCTGCTCTCGGTCGGGGGAGAGACGAAGGTCGGCGATTTCGGCGCCTCATTCCAGCAGCGACCCGGGCAGGAGACCACGCAGCTCACCGGCGTCGGCTCGCCCGCCTACATGTCGCCGGAGCAGATCCGCATGGAGCCGCTCACGCACCAGACCGACATCTATTCGCTGGGCGTCACGATGTACCGGCTGCTCACGGGCAGGCTGCCCTTCCAGGCGTCGACGCAGGCGGGGCTCACCTACTCGATCCTGAACACCGAGCCCTCGCGGCCTTCAGTGTTCCGCCCGGAGCTCCCGGAGCTGCTCGACACGATCGTACTTAACGCGATTCGCCGGGATCCGGCGGCGCGCTACCGTTCCTGGCTCGACTTCGGCAAGGACCTGAGCCAGGCCTTCCTCAGCCTGCGCCTCGCCGGCGACGCCGTGTCCGACTCGGAGAAATTCGATCGGTTGCGCCGCTTCCGGTTCTTCGTCGACTTCAACGACGTCGCCCTGTGGGAAGTGGTGCGCATCGGCGCCTGGAAGTCGCTCAAGGCCGGCACGCCCCTTGTGCGCGAAGGCGAGCCAGGGGACAGCTTCTTCCTCCTCGCCGAGGGCGAGGTCGACGTGAGCCTGTCGGGCAAGCTCCTTGCCACGCTCGAGCCGGGCGGCTGCTTCGGGGAGATCCTCTATTTCAGCGACGAAATCCACGAGCGCACCACGACGATCCGCGCGCGCACCGACGTCATGGTGATCGAGATCAAGGCCGAGGCGATGCGCGCCGCGACCGATGCCTGCCAGGCCGCGTTCAACAAGGCCTCCATGCGCGTGCTGATTGACCGGCTGGTGCGGACCAACCGTCGTCTCGCCGAAGCGGCTTGACCCGCGGGGTCAAGGGCCGCCTAGCTAGACCGGATCCCAGCTGAAGACGTCCTGCGACCGCTCGAGTGGGTAGAAGTGCGCGCGCAGCGCAGGCAGGGCATGGCTCGCGATCGTCTCCGGCGTCCAGCCTTCGGCCCGATGCACCGAGCGTAGCGGACGGTTCTGCGACATCAAGAAGACCTCGTTCGCCCGGACGGCGAAAATCTGCCCGCTCACGTCCTTGGCGGCTCGGCTCGCCAGAAATACCGCCAGCGGCGCGATCTTGGCAGTCTCCATGCTCTTCAGCTTCTCCACGCGCGCCCTCTGGTCCTCGGTCTCGGTGGGGATCGAGCCGATCATGCGGCTCCAGGCGAAGGGCGCGATGCAGTTTGAGCGCACGTTGTAGCGCTGCATATCGAGGGCGATCGACTTGGACAATCCCACGATGCCGAGCTTCGCCGCCGAATAGTTAGCCTGCCCCAGGTTGCCGACCAGGCCGGAGGTGGACGTCATGTGCACGTAGACGCCGGACTGCTGCGATTTGAAGTAGGGCGCCGCGGCGCGCGCGACGTAGAACGAGCCGTTCAAATGCACGTCGATCACCGCGCGCCATTCCTCCACCGACATGTTGAAGAAGAAGCGATCGCGCAGGATGCCGGCGTTGTTGATCACCACGTCGAGCTTCCCGAAGCTATCGACGGCGGACTTGATGATCCGGTTCGCGGATTCCCAGTCGGCGACGCTGTCGGTGCTCGCCACCGCCTCGCCGCCGGCGGCGCGGATCTCGCCCGCGACTCTCTCGGCCGGGGTGGCGTCGCGGCCCTCGCCTTGCACCGAGGCGCCGAGGTCGTTGACCACCACCGAGGCGCCCGCCGCAGCGAAAGCGAGCGCGAAATCGCGGCCGATCCCGCCGCCGGCGCCGGTGACGAGGGCGACCTTACCCTCGAGCAGCTTCACTCCCGGAAGCCCGGGTAGCGCCGCTCGACGAGCCTCAGCAGCCCCGCCCACTCCAGCTCGCCGATGCTACGCCGCTGGCCCGGCTTGTAGCGCTCGTTGGTTGTCTCAATGACTTCCGTTCTCGGGGTTGTCAAAGGCTTTTCCGTTGAAACCGCGAGGACCTGGGCCTGGCAGGCACGCTCGAGCCAGTAGATGGTGATGAACGCCTCGGGAATCGTGGCGCCCACGGCGAGCAGCCCATGATTGCGCAGGATCATGGCCACGTGGCTGCCCAGGTCGGAGACGAGGCGCTTCTGCTCGTCGAGGTCGACCGCCGGGCCTTCGTAGTCGTGATAGCCGACGCCGGAGAAGAACATGGCGTTTTGCGTGATCGGGAGCAAGCCGCACTCCATCGCGGATACGGCCATTCCCGCCGGGGTATGCGTATGGATGACACAGGCGACGTCGGGTCGGCCGCGGTGCACGGCGCTGTGGATGACGAAGCCGGCGCGGTTGATGCCGTAACCGGTTCCGGAGTCCTGGACGATGTTGCCGTCGAAGTCGATCTTCATCAAGCTCGAGGCGGTGACCTCATCGTAGGTCATGCCGTAGGCGTTGATCAGGAAATGTCCTTCCTCGCCGGGCACGCGCGCCGAGATGTGGTTGTAGACGAGGTCGTCCATGCGGTGGTGATGGACCAGGCGGTAGCAGGCCGCGAGGTCGACGCGGGTTTGCCATTCGGCCTGTGAAACCCGTTCGTGCATCGACGGAACGCTGAGGTGGGAAAGGTCGCTCATGGACGTATTATGCCCGCCATGGCGCAATGGTCGATCGGGCCGGTCGTCGACTGGCTGATGCACAAGGGACGGCATCTGCCCAAGCCGGAGCAGCTGGTGGCCGAGCTCTGCGCGCGCGTGCGCGACGCCGGCATGCCGATCGAGCGGGTCGGCTTCTTCTTCTGGACGTTGCATCCGCAGTACTCGGGCAACGCGCTGTTCTGGCGCAACGGCGGCCGCGTGGACCGCATGCGCGGCGACCCGGATCTGCGCAGCCAGCCGGTCTATCGGACGAGCCCGGTGCGCGTCATCGTGGACGAAGGCGAGCGCATCATCCGCCGCCGGCTCGAGCAGCCCGGCTGCCCGCTCGACTTCCCGGTGCTGGAGGAGCTCAAGGCCGAGGGCGTCACCGACTGGGTGATGGTCGAGGTCCTGTTCAGTTCCGGGCAACGCAATGCCGTGAGTCTCGCTACGCGCCGGGCCGGCGGCTTCACGGAGCACGACCTCGCGGAGACGCAGAAAATCCTGCACCTCTTCTCGCTGGTGATGGAGAACTTCACTAACCGCGAGCTCGCCCGCACGCTGCTCGAGACCTACCTCGGGCACAAGACCGGCGCGCGCGTCCTCGAGGGCCAGATCAAGCGCGGCGACGGCGAGCGCATCGACGCGGTCATCTGGTTCTCCGACCTGCGCGAGTCGACGCCGCTCGCCGCGCGGCTCGGCGAGGAGGGCTTCCTGCGCCTCCTTAACGACTATTTCGAGGCCACGGCGGGCGCCGTGCTCGAGCATGGCGGCGAGGTGCTGCGCTTCGTGGGCGACGCCTCGCTCGCCGTATTTCCGATTCCCGTGGATGGGCCATCCGCCCGGCGCGAGACCTGTGCAACGGCGGTCGAAGCGGCGCGCGCGGCGCGCGCGCGAACCGCCGCCGCCAACGAGCGGCGCAGCTCGACCGGCGACCTGCCGTTCCGGTACGGCATCGGCCTGCATGTTGGGCGCGTGCTCTACGGCAACATCGGCACGCCCGAGCGGCTGGAGTTCTCCGTGATCGGCCCGGCGGCGAACGAGACCGCGCGGCTGGAGGGGCTGTGCAAGCGTACCGGTCGCGACGTGGTGGTCTCCAGGCTGGTGGCCGAGACGCTGGGAGCCTCCTGGCCGCTGCTCGGG
>DASRKB010000253.1:0-10778 GCA_035649175.1 Burkholderiales bacterium
ATGGTGAGCTGGCCGCTCGCCGCCCACTCCTTGAGCAGCGTGATCCCGTCAGTGTCCGGCATCCAGATGTCGAGCAGCACGAGGTCCGGCCGCCCACGCTCGCGGGCGCGACGCGCCTCGCTCGCGCTTTCGGCGAGCAGCACCTGGTGACCTTCGTCCGCAAGAATCTCGGACAGGAGCTCGCGGATGCCCACCTCGTCGTCCACCACGAGGATCTGCGCCATTCTCAGGCCGCCTTCGCGAGCGGGAGCAGCACGCTGACCGACGCGCCGCGGCTCGGGCGGTTCTCGATCGCCACGCTGCCATGATGCTCGTCGATGATTTTCTTCACGATAGCGAGCCCCAATCCCGTGCCGCGCGGCTTCGTCGTGACGTAAGGCTCGAAGATGCGGGCCATGAGCTCCTCGGGGAACCCGCCGCCGTTGTCGGACACCGCGAGCCTCACGCCGTCGCCATCAAGCTCGGTGCGTACCTCGATCGCGGGACTTGTGCCGCCGCGTGGCTGCGCGTTCTCGAGAGCATCCTGGGCGTTCTGCACGAGGTTGTGGATCACCTGCCGGATCTGCGTGGCGTCCGCCCACACCGCCGGCAGGCCCCCCGCCAAGCGCTTGGCGAAGGGCACGCCCGAGGCCTCGTAGAGCGCGAGCACCTCGGTCACGAGTGCGTTCAGATCCAGCCGGCCCGGCTCGGGGGCGGGCAGGCGTGCATAATCGCCGAAGTCGTCGACCATGGACTTCAAAGCGGCCACCTGGCTCACTATGGTGCGCGTCGCGCGCCGCAGCGCCTCGGAATCCTCGCGCGAAAGCCGCTCCGCGAGCTTCATCTCCAGGCGCTCCGCCGAGAGCTGGATCGGCGTGAGCGGGTTCTTGATCTCGTGCGCCAGCCGCCGCGCCACCTCCGCCCATGCCGTCGCGCGCTGCGCCTGAATGAGCTGAGTGATGTCGTCGAAGACCACGACGTAGCCGCCGCCGGTCGCCTGTGGCAGCCGCGCACCGCGCGCGTGTACCGTCTTGCGGCTCGTGCCAAGCTCGAGATCGACCTGCCAGTCACTGTCCCCGTGCTCGGCGAAATGCCCAAGCATCCGCTGGGCGAAAGCGTCGAGCTCCGCGCCAAGCATGGCGAGCGCGCCCTTGTTCGAGATCGAGAGTTTCAGCTGATGGTCGAATACCAGCACACCGGCGCTAAGATTGGCGAGGATGCCCTCCAGCCGGGCTTTCGACGCCTCCAGGTCGACCCGGTTCGCTTCCAGCACCCGCCTGGCATCGTCGAGCTGCCGGGTCATGGAGTTGAAGGACTCGCCCAGGACCCCGAGCTCGTCGCGGCTCGCCACGGAGGCGCGCTGGTTGAAGTCGCCTCGCGCGACGGCCTGCATCGCCTGCGCTAGCGTGGCGAGCGGTTGCGCCAGCAGGTCCGACTGCGTGACCGCCACGGCCATGGCGACGAAAAGCGCCATCAGCAACGCGAAGGTCAAGGTCACCACGTAGATGCGCTGCAGCCCCTGGCGAGATAGGGCGAGCTCACGGTAGTCGCGATACGCGGCTTCCACGGCCTCCGCGTTTCGCGCGAAGCTCACGGGCACGGCGCTGCGCAGCTGGAGAAACCGCGGCTCCTCGGGCAGGCGCGTGCCCTCCACCGGGACGATCACCATGAGCGCCAGCGGGTGTCCAGAGGACGCATCGAGCGCTGTGAAGACGCGATTTGCGCGTGCATGGCGCAGGCTCTGCGGGTCGGGCAGCTGCGGAACGAGCCGCGAGAGATCCTCGCTCGCGCTCGCGAGCGGCCGCGCCGCGGCGGTGACCAGAACCGCCTCCTGCACGCCCGCCTGCACGCGCAGGCGTTCGAGATGGGCCGCGACTTGACCGCTGGGACGATCGGCGAGCTCGAGCGCCATGGCGCGCGCCTTCGCCTGCAGTTCCAGCGTCATCTGATCCATCGCCTGCTGCCCGAGGCTGATGCCGCCCTCGAGGGCGGCGTCGACCTTCACGTCAAACCACGACTCGATCGAGCGAGTGAGGAATTGCACCGAGACTGCATACACGATAAGACCGGGCAGCACGGCGAGCGCCGCGAAGCGCACCAGCAGACGCAGAGTGAGCCGGCTGCCGAACACGCGGGCACGATAACGGCGCGCGAGCGCGAGCAGCTGGAAAACGACCAACCCGGCGAGCAGTCCCGCCAGCGCGGCGTTGAGCAGCAGGATCAGCGGATAGTGCTGCGCGAAGAGCGTCGTATCGCCGCTCGCCGTGGCGAGCAGGAACAGCCCGACCGCCGCTATCGCGCCGCCGACCGTAAGAAGAAGCCTCATCCGCCCCCCTCGGACTCGCGGCTTTCCATGGGAGCTGGAGCATGGCGCGGCGAGCGCACGGTGAAGCGCTTCCAGGCGGATTCGAGCTGGAGCTCGCGGCTCGTGAGCGCGCTAAGCTGGAAGGGCTTAGGCAGCAGCGCCGCGTCTAGGCGTATGCGGACCGCAGCCTCGTAGTCCGTCCGCGCAAGCCGCACGGTGCGCTCTACCACAAGCCAGTTACGCACGCGCGTCAGCACATGGAGCGCCTCCTCCAGCGACGAGAAGCTCTGCTGGAGCAGGCCAGTCGAAAGACGATACTGCCGCGACAAAACATGATAGGACAGGCGCAGCTGCAGCCGACGCGATACGGTGTTCTCGTCGAACCAGTACCAGCGGTACCGCGTCAGCTCGAACTCGACAACGAAGTAGACTGGAATGCCGCTCGAAACCATTTCCACGAGGCGCGGGCCAAGCTCGAGCGCAAAATCGGCATCCAAAGCGAGGCCGCGGTCGGTACTCTTCAGGGCGAGATGCTGCACTTCGATTTCGTCCGCCCAGACAGGACTCGCGGCCATCCCCGCCGCACAGGCAATGGTAAGTGCAGCGCTTCGCAGAAACCCTCGCATCACGCCTGCTTGTGCAGCAGGGCGTAGTAGAAGCCGTCGTGCTCGACGTCCGGCAGCATGTGGGCACCGGCGCCATCCGGCAGGGCAGCGACGAGCGCGCCCGGCGTGCACGAGACGAACGCGTCGATCACCTCATCGTTTTCCTTGGCGAACACCGAGCAGGTGACATACAGCAATTTACCACCGGGTGTGAGCACCCGCCAAAGCGCGCCTAGGATGTCGCGCTGCCGGGCGGCGAAGGCAGGAAGGTCGCTCGCCCGGCGCAGCCATTTCAGATCCGGATGGCGCCGCGCGACGCCCGAAGCGCTGCAAGGTACATCGGCAAGAATGCGATCGTACGGCGCTTGGTCCCACCAGGCGGCGATGTGAGTGCAATCGGCGCATAGCACCTGCGCCCGAAGTCCAAGGCGCTCCAGCGTCCTGACGATGCGCGCGCCGCGGGTCGCGTCCGGCTCGAGCGCGGTGAGCGCGACGTCGGCGATTTCCAAGATGTGCGCGGACTTGCCACCGGGCGCAGCGCAGGCGTCCAGCACGCGCTGTCCGTCCCGCAGGTCGAGGCAGCGCGCTGCGCGCTGCGCTCCCGAGTCCTGTACCGATACCTCGCCCGCAGAGAAACCGGGAAGCTGGTCCACGGCCACCGGGCGCTGGAGCAGCAGCGCTTCTCCGCCAAGGTGTCTGGCCGCGATGCCGGCCGCCGATAACTTCGCTTGGTACTCGGGCACGCTCGTACAACGCCGGTTCACCCTCAGACACATCGGGGGATGCGAGTTGCCCGCCTCAAGAGTTGCCCGCCAGGTTTGTGGCTGGCTAGCGCGCAACTCGGCGATCCACCACGCTGGGTGCTGATAGTGCGCCTGGGGATCCACGCGGATGCCTGATTCCACGGAGCCGCGCTCGCGCACGAAGCGGCGCAGCAGACCGTTGACATAGCCCCTGGCTGGCGCCCGATCGAGCATGTCACAGGCCTTCACCGACTGGTCAACGACCGTGTACTCGGCGTAGCGGCCGCTTTCGAGCGCGTAGAGAGCGCACCAGAGCAGCGACTCCACCACGCGGTCCGCGCCGCGGCGGCGCGAAAGCATGGTGACGATCGCCTGCACCCGCCCGTAGCGGCGCAGTGTGCCGTAGGTGATGTCCGCCACGGCAGTTCGCAGCGCCGACGCCCCGCCAAGCTCGAACTCACGCGCAAGGCTTCCACCCTTCGATACGCGCGCCACGATACGAGCGGCATCACGCAGCGAGGGCGCCAGGGCGGCAGAAGCTTTCACCCCAGCCGCGCCCCGAGCGGGACCGGATGCCCGCGCAGGTAGTCGCGCGCCGACATGCGTCGCCCGCCCGAAATCTGGACCTCGTCAAGGGCGAGGGCGCCGGTCCCGCAGGCCACCACCAAGCCGGGATCCGACGCGAGCAGCGTCCCCGCCGAGCCGCAGACGCGGGACACCACGCGGCTGCGCCACACCTTCAGCGGTATCCCGCCCAGCCTCGTCATCGCGCCCGGGTGCGGCCGGAAGGCGCGCACCACACGTTCCAACTCGAGCGCGGGCCTCGACCAGTCCAGCCATGTTTCGCGCTTGTCGATCTTCGCCGCGTACGTGACGCCCTCCGAGGGCTGCGGCACCGCCCGCGCCCTGCCGACCTCGAGCGCGGCCAATGCCGAAACGATTTGCTGTGCCCCGAGGACGGCAAGCCGGTCGTGCAGTGACCCAGCGTCTTCATCCTCACCGATGGGAATCGCCGCTTGTGATAGCACGGGACCGGTATCGAGACCGACGTCCAAACGCATGATCGAAATGCCGGTTTCGCGGTCGCCCGCGAGGATCGCGCGCTGTATCGGCGCCGCACCGCGCCAACGCGGGAGAAGCGAGGCATGGATGTTCAGGGCACCGTGCGGAGTGCTCTCGAGCACGGACAGCGGGAGGAGCAGGCCGTAGGCGGCGACCACCAGCACTTCCGGTCGCGCTCGTTGGATGACCGACGGCGCGTCCGACGTCCGCAGCGTGGCGGGCTGATAGAGCGGCAGTGCTCGCTCCATCGCCAGACGCTTCACCGGACTTACCACGGGCCGCATCCCGCGCCCCGAGCGACGATCCGGCTGGGTGAGGACCAGCACAACACCATGCCCTGCCGCGAGGAGCCCGGACAACGCTCGGGCGGCAAACTCGGGAGTGCCGGCGAACGCTAGGCGCAGGTAGAAGAGCCGGTTAGGCGGACTTGCGCAACTGCTTAGCGAGCCTCGCGCGCACGCGCTGCTGCTTCAGCTGCGAGAGGTGCTCGATGAACACCTTGCCTTTCAGGTGATCCATCTCGTGTTGGATGCAGACCGCGAGCAGCCCTTGGGCTTCGAGCGTGAACGGATTGCCGTTCTGATCGTACGCGCGAACCTTGACGCGCTCGGCACGCGGCACAAGCTCATAGATACCGGGCACCGAAAGGCAGCCCTCTTCGATGTCCGATTGCCCATTCGCCTCGAGGATCTCGGGATTGACGAGGACCACCAGGGAATCCCGGCGCTCGGATACGTCTACCACGATGACCTGCTTGTGGACGTCGACCTGGGTGGCGGCGAGACCGATGCCAGGCGCCGCGTACATTGTTTCGGCCATGTCGGTAACCAGCTTCTTCAGGGCTTCATCGAACACGGTTACGGGCGAAGCCACCTTATGGAGCCGCGCGTCGGGGTAGCGGAGGATATTCAGATGCGCCATCTTGGCCAGATTTGCTTGCAAATTGAATAGATTATGTAGAGAATTTCAGGCACTCTATAAGCTATCAGGCTTCGTGCTACATTGGCTAGACAAAACCGGATTTCTAGCCGGTCCAGGAAGCCGTAAAGGGGACGGGGTCGCCATGGTCCAGCAGGTTGCTAAGTCTATCACAGCGCTCGCTTTATTCGTCCTCGCCGGTGCCGCGGCGGGGCAAGCGTCGACGGCACCACTGACACTCAAGCCCGAGGCGCCTGATCGGTACGTCGTCGTGCCGGGAGACACCTTATGGGGGATCTCGGAGCGCTACACCGACTCACCTTGGCGATGGCCCGAACTCTGGGGCCTGAACAGGGAGCAGATCCGCAATCCTCATCTGATTTACCCGGGCTACGTGATCCTCCTGGATCGCGCGCGCGGCACGCTTTCGATCGGCGGCACCGATGGTGTTGCGCCGGGCGCGGCGGCGCTGCCGCCAGGCGTAGCCAGGCTCGGCCCGCGCATCCATGTCGAGTCATTAGCCAAGCAGGAAATCCCCAGCATCCCCTCGGCGCTGATCGAACCATTCTTGAGCCGCCCGCTCGTCATAGAGCCCGACGGACTGGACAAGGCGCCGACCATCGTCGCGACCCAGGGGGATCGGGTGATCCTCTCGGCGGGCAATTCCGCCTACGTGCGCGGGATGGGCGACTCCAAAGAGGAGAGCTGGTACGTGTACCGTCCCGGCGGCCCTCTCGTCGATCCCGACACCAATCAGACGCTCGCCTATGAGGCGATCTACCTCGGCACGGCGCGGATGACACGGCCGGGGAATCCGGCGACGGTGATGCTTACGAGCACCGTTCAGGAAGTCGAGGCGGGCGACAAGCTGGTGGCTACCGGCGCGCCGCAGCCCATCACCTATGCACCGCACGCGCCCGACTCACAGATCCGCGGCCGCGTGATCTCCATCTACGGCGGCTTGGGCAAGGTCGGCGAAGCAGGCCCGCAGTCCATTATCGCCATCAATCGTGGTAGCGCCGACAACGTCGAGGTCGGTCACGTGCTTGCGGTCTACAACCTCGGCGGTACGGTGCGGGACACAACCAAGCCGCGCTATGCCAAGGACGCGCGGATCCAGTTGCCCGACGAGCGCGCCGGCCTCGCGTTTGTCTTTCGCGTCTTCGACCGCGTATCCTACGCGCTGGTCATGAGGCTCGAGAGGCCGGTAAGCCCGCTGGATGTCGTCCAGACACCCTAGCAGCAACAAAGCGCGGGCAAGGGTCCGCACCGCGCCCCCAGCATGAGCGCTGCTCCGGGGCTGGCGAGCTGGTTACGGCTCACGCTCACACCCGGACTCGGCGCTTCCACCCTTCGCAAGCTCCTGCGACAGTTCGGTCTCCCGGAGATTGTGCTCGAGCAACGCCGCGAGCTCGGCGCGGTGCTGCCCCCGTCGGTGCTCCACGCGCTGTATTCGGCACAGGTCGAGGAGGCGGTCGGCGCCGCATTGCGCTGGCTGGCCGAGCCCGGGAACGCCATCATCACGCTCGCGGACGACACATATCCGCGGCAACTGCTCGAGATCGCGGATCCGCCGTCTCTGCTCTACACGCGAGGACGCGCTGCGCTCCTGCAGCGCGACTGCCTCGCGATCGTCGGCAGCCGCAACGCCACGGTGCAGGGCGAAGAGAACGCGCGACGATTCGCCCGCACGCTCAGCGACGCCGGACTGACGATCGTATCCGGGCTTGCCACGGGGATCGACGCGGCCGCGCATCGCGGTGGCCTCGCCGGTGCGAGCGCCACCATCGCCGTGCTCGGAACCGGCATTGACATCATCTATCCGAAGCGCAATGCCGATCTGGCGGCGGAGATTGCCGCCCACGGCCTCCTTGTGTCGGAGTTCCCGCTCGGCACGGGGCCGCAGGCTGCCAACTTTCCTCGCCGCAACCGGCTCATCAGCGGTCTCGCGCAAGGCTGCTTGGTGGTGGAGGCGGCACCCTCATCTGGCTCTCTCATCACCGCGCGCGCCGCAGCCGAGCAGGGCCGTGAGGTCTTCGCGATACCCGGCTCGATCCATTCGCCGCTTGCCAGGGGATGCCATGCGCTCATCAAGTCGGGCGCCAAGCTCGTCGAGGCGGCCGAGGACGTCCTCGCGGAGCTCTCCGGGTTCCGACACAGCGGCTCCGCATCCACGACCGTTGAGGCGAGCACCGCGTCGCCGGATCTTCCCGGGCTTCTCGCGCACATGGGACACGATCCCGTCGACGTCGATTCGCTTTGCGCGAGGGCGGGCATACCGGCCGAGCAAGTCGCCTCAGAGCTGCTGCGGCTGGAGCTCGAGGGCCGGGTTGCGGTGCTGCCGGGCGGGCTCTATCAGCGTGTGCAAAAGGCGGCACCACGGTAAACGCGATGCCGGGTACGGCGTTACACCAATAAGAATGGAGGCAGCATGTACGACATCCTAGTGTATCTGTTCGAGCACTGTCAGCAGGCGGAGCTCGCCTATGACCGCGAAAGGGTGGCGAAGAAACTCTCCGCAGCGGGCTTCGAGGACTCGGATATCAGCGAAGCCTTGCACTGGCTTGCCGGGGTGCTACGCACGCCGCCGATAGGCGTGACGGTGCTTCCGGACGCCTCCAGGTCCTTCCGCGCATTCGCACCGCGCGAACTCGCCAAGCTCGACGCGGCGTGCCGGGGCTTCCTGCTCACGTTGGAATACTCGGGCATCCTCACCCCACAGACCCGAGAGCTCGTCCTGGAGCGTTCGCTCGCCGCTTCGGGCAGCACGCTCACTCTGGAGCAGCTCAAGCTTATTGTGCTCATGGTGCTCTGGAACCGGCAAACGCCTACCAGCCAGCTCCTGGCGGAAGATCTTTTCACAAGCGCGCACACCCGCCTTCCGAATTAGGTCGCACTGGCGCGAACCCGCCGCGCATATCGCCGGTTGAAGCAGCCCGGCGTTTGCTCTTATCATCTGCGGCCTTTCGCGCTGCATGGACAAGAAGCTCATCATCGCTGAGAAACCGTCGGTCGCGGCCGACATCGCGCGCGCGCTCGGCGGCTTCACGCGCAAGGGTGACTATTTCGAAAGCGACCAATACGTGCTGTCATCGGCCGTCGGCCATCTGCTCGAGTTGGTCTTGCCCGAGGCATACGACGTCAAGAAGGGCAAGTGGTCGTTCGCGCGCCTGCCCGTCATACCACCGCATTTCGACCTCTCGCCGATCGAAAGGAGCAAGGAGCGACTCAGTCTGCTGCTGCGCCTCATGAAGCGCAAGGACGTGACTTCACTCATCAACGCCTGCGACGCTGGGCGGGAGGGCGAGCTTATCTTCCGCTACCTGGTGCAGCACGCGCGCGCGAAGAAGCCCATCGAGCGCCTCTGGCTGCAGTCGATGACGCAGCAATCGATCCGAGAGGGGTTCGCCACGCTGCGTCCCGACCGAGAGCTTTTGCCGCTCGCCGATGCCGCGAGGAGCCGCTCGGAGGCCGACTGGCTCGTGGGCATCAATGGAACACGCGCCATGACCGCCTTCAACTCCAAGGAGGGCGGCTTCTATCTGACGACCGTCGGCCGCGTGCAGACGCCGACCCTGGCCATCTTGGTCGAGCGAGAGGACAAGATCCGTGCGTTCGCGCCGCGCGATTACTGGGAAGTGCATGCCCGCTTCGAGTCGGCGGCGGGCGAGTATGCCGGCCGCTGGTTCGACCCCGCCTTCAAGAAGGATGAGGATAGCGAGCGCAGGCCCGAGCGCATCTGGACGGCCGCGCACGCGGCAGTAATCGTACGGGCATGCCGCGGCAAGTCCGGGGTCGCCAACGAGGAAACGAAGCCCGCGACGCAGCTCTCGCCGCTGCTCTTCGACCTCACCAGCCTGCAACGCGAGGCGAATGCCCGATTCGGCTTCCCGGCGCGGATGACACTCTCGCTCGCGCAAGCGCTCTACGAGAAGCACAAGGTGCTCACCTATCCGCGCACCGACTCGCGCGCGCTTCCGGAGGACTACCTCGCGACCGTGAAGGAGGCCTGCAAGGTCCTCGGTGAGACCGAGGCTTTCGGGCGCTTCGCCAAGCAGATCCTCAAACAGGGTTGGATCAGGCCCAACAAGCGGATCTTCGACAACACGAAAATCTCGGACCACTTCGCCATCATTCCCACCCTGCAGACGCCGCGGCACCTGAACGAGGCGGAGCAAAAGCTCTATGACATCGTGGTACGGCGCTTTCTGGCAGTGTTCTTCCCCGCGGCGGAGTACCTCCAGACGATTCGCATCACCCGCGTCGGTGAGCATCAATTCAAGACCGAGGGTCGGGTCCTGCAAAATCCCGGGTGGCTCGCCGTCTATGGTCGGGCCGGCGAGGAAGCCCAGAGCCTGCCCGCGATCACTGCCGGCGAAAAGGTTCCGGTGCTCGCGGCGACCGAGCAGGCGCATCAGACCAAGCCGCCGCCGCGCTACACCGAAGCGACGCTTCTCTCTGCGATGGAAGGCGCCGGGAAGTTCGTCGAGGACGACGAGCTGCGCGCGGCGATGGAGGCCAAGGGCCTCGGCACGCCGGCCACTCGCGCTGCCATCATTGAAGGCCTGATTCGAGAAGAATACGTGAACCGCGAGGGCCGCGAGCTCGTGCCCACACCGAAGGCGTTTTCGTTGATGTTCGCTCTTCACATGTTGCACATCGTGGAGCTCGCCTCTCCGGAGCTCACGGGCGAGTGGGAGCACAAGTTGAAGCTAATCGAGGCCGGCAAGCTCACGCGCGACGAGTTCATGAAGCAGATAAGCGCGCTGGTGAAGAAAGTCGTGGCGATCATCAAGACCGGCGAGATCCCTGACGTTGTGTATGCCACCGTGCCGGCCCCGTGCCCCAAATGCGGTGGCGTAGTGCAGGAGAACTACCGGAAGTTCCAGTGCCAGAAGTGCGACTTCGCGATCTGGAAGGTCACCTCGGGCCGCGAGTGGTCGCCCGAAGAGATCGCCGAGCTCGTCACCAAGCGCGCCGTTGGCCCGCTCACCGGGTTCCGCAGCCGCCAGGGCAAGCCCTTCAGCGCGGTTCTGCGACTGACCGACGAGCTGAAAGTGGAGTTCGACTTCGGCCAGGCTTCCGGAGAAGGCGAGGAAGCGCCCGACTTCAGCGCGCAGGTGCCGCTAGGTGCATGCCCGAAGTGCGGCGCAAGGGTCTACGAGC
>DASRKB010000254.1:0-20024 GCA_035649175.1 Burkholderiales bacterium
TGCGTCCAGAGCTCGCCGGTCATCGGGTGCAGCGCCGCACCCTGGATGTTGCGGTTGCCGAGCGTGAACTTCTCCGGCATCCATCCGGGCTTCTTCACGAACGGATTGTCCTTCGGCACCTGCCCGTCGTCGTGCAGCCGGATCACAGAGCCGGCGTGGTCTCCCGGGAGCTGCGCGCGCTGCATTTCCCCGCGATCGCCGAGCGTCAGATACAGGGTGCCGCTCCGGTCGAATACGATTCGGCCGCCGAAGTGCTGTCCGGCATGGCCCTTGGGGCTCTGGCGGAAGAGCACCTGCACGCCTTCCAGCCGGCCTCCGGCGAGGCGCCCGCGCGCGAGCTCGGTGCCCACGCCGTCCGCGGCCCGGGCGGAATACGAGAGGTACACGAGCTGGTTCTTCTCGAACTGCGGATGGACCGCCACCTCGAGCAGGCCCCCCTGCCCGTAGCGCTCCGTGCGCGGCAGGCCCTCGATCGGCTGCGCATCGAGCTTGCCGCCGGTGATCGAGCGCAGCCGCCCGTCCTTCTCAGTGACGAGCATGCGGCCGTCGGGCAGGAAAGCGAGCGACCAGGGATACTCGAGCCCGTCGACGACCTTCACCAGCCGGAATGCGGCGTCGTCCGAGCGGAAGCTCTGGGCGAGGCACGCGAACGGCAAGGCGACAACCAGCAGGAGGATGGATTTCATGGCCATCCCAAGCATAATCGAGCGCCATGAAAAAGGCTGTGGTCGTGGGGGCGCTGGGTGTCATCGGACGCTACATCGTCGAGAAGCTCGCCTCGCTCGGGGATTGGGAGGTCGTCGGGCTTTCCAGACGCAAGGGCGATGACCGCGAGCGGGTGCGCTACTTGTCGATCGATCTGCTTTCGACGCAAGAGATTCCCGTCAAGGATGCCACCCATGTCTTCTACGCCGCCTTCCAGGCCTCGGCCGGCGCGGCGGCCGACTACGCGAAAAACATCGATGCAAACCGGGACATGCTCGTCAACGCGGTCACGGGCGTTTCCCGCGCTTCGCCATCCCTGGAAAGAGTCGTGCTGGTCACGGGCACCAAGTACTACGGCTCGCATCTCGGCCCGTTCCGTACCCCGGCGAAGGAGGACCAGCCGCGCCACGAGGGGCCGAACTACTACTTCGACCAGATCGACTGGCTGACCGCGTTCCAGCGCGGCAAGCGCTGGACCTGGACCGAGCTGCGGCCGCAGACGCTCTGCGGCTTCGCGCCGGGCACGGCGATGAGCATCATTCCGGTGATCGCCGTGTACGCCGCCATCTGCAAGGAGCTCGGCGAGCCTCTGCGCTTTCCCGGCAGCGCCTGGCGCTCGATCTACCAGGTGACCGAGTCCGGGCACATGGCGGAAGCGGCGCTATGGGCCGCCACCGAGCCACGCTGCGCGAACCAGGCCTACAACATCACCAACGGCGACTACTTCCGCTGGTGCAACGTCTGGCCGCGCATCGCGGAGGTCTTTCAAATGGAATGCTCTTCACCAAAAGAGATCTCACTGGTGTCCGCAATGGCGGACAAGGCATCTCTGTGGGATGCCACGGTGAAGAAGCACCGCCTCCAGCC
Source organism: Burkholderiales bacterium (assembly GCA_035649175.1). Lineage (GTDB taxonomy): Bacteria > Pseudomonadota > Gammaproteobacteria > Burkholderiales > SG8-39 > SCGC-AG-212-J23. The sequence continues at coordinate 1,573 of DASRKB010000254.1, forward strand.
CTACCGCTTCGAGGAAATCGTCGCCTGGCCTTTCGGCGACTACGTCTTCAATTGCAACTGGGACGTGATGTCGGATATCACCAAGTCGCGTCTGCACGGCTTCCAGCGCGTGGTCGACAGCGAGGAGATGTTCGTCCGGCTCCTTTCGCGCTTTCGCGAGGAGCGGATCGTTCCATAAGAGGAGAGAAGATCCGTGTCCAAGACTATCCTTATCACTGGCGCCGGGACCGGCTTCGGCCGGATGGCGGCGAGCAGGCTCGCCGGCCGCGGGCACAAGGTGATCGCCACGGTGCTGAACGACGCGCAGGCCGCCGAGCTGCGCAAGGCCGAGCCGAAGCTGACGGTCGCCAAGCTCGACATCACCGATGCGAAGGACGTGGCATCGGTGGATCAGTGGGACCCGGACGTCTTCATCGCCAACGCGGCGATCGGCCAGACCGGGCCGCTCTCGCTCATCCCGATCGAGCGCCTGCGCGCGGTGTTCGAGATCAACGTCTTCGCCACCGTCGCCGTCACCCAGCGCGTGGCGCTCAAGATGCGGAAGAAGCGCGCCGGGCGGATCATCATCATGTCCTCGATCGGCGGCGTGCGCGCGGGGGTCGGCTCGGGCCCGTACACCATGACCAAGCACGCGATCCAGGCCTTCGGCACCGCGCTGCGCGCCGAGCTGAAGATGTTCGGCGTCGACGTGTGCACCATCAACCCGGGACCATACGCGACCGGCTTCAACGACCGCATGGCGAAGAACCCGGGCCACTGGTTCGATCCGAAGCGCGCGGCGCCCGAGGACGTCGCGGTGATGGAGCAGCTCGTGCAGCGCATCACCGTCGGCCAGCTCGACCCGGTGGACGTAGCGAAGCGCTACGTGGAGCTGGTGGAGGCCGAAACGACCGAGCTCGTCAACTTCGTCCCGCCGGACATCGTCGAGCGCATGAGCAAGTCGATGCCGGCCCGCTAGCGCGGGCTCGGAACGTTGCGAGCGGCGCGATCGTCGAGGACCGCACCGGGTACTACGTGAGCGCGGGGCCTGGCCTACCGCTTCTGACCGCTGTGACGCCTTGACCCGATCCCACCAAGGTAGGATTTGCCATCCGCTCCGGTGCGCATAGGTTCGCACAGAGACAGACCGTATGCCGGCCGAGGCAGTACGCCCGAGAGCGCTCGCGATCTACATCGTCGATACCGACTGCTCGGTGCGCGAAGGCTTGTCGCGCCTGGCCGAATCGGCCGGCTTCGAGCCCCGGCCGTGCAAGAGCGCCGAGGATCTCCTGTGCAAGGAGCCGGTGGGAAAAGGCGCCTGCGTCGTGCTCGACCTTTCCGACGCCAGCCTGCGCAAGCCCGAGATCCGGGCGCGGCTGATGGTCGTGGCCACGATGCTGCCGGTCATCGCCTTGTCCGCCGCCGACGATCCCCAGACCCAGCGCAAGGCACGCGAGCTCGGCGCTAAGGCATTGTTTCGCAAGCCCGTAGATGCGGCTGCGCTGGTCGATTCGATCGCCTGGCATACGCGCGAGACTCCGTCTCGCTAATCCGCGGATTTGACCATCGTCAACCGCCGGTCACGGCGCCGTGATCTACTTCGTCCCGGGATCCAGGGACTCTGCCGGAGGGCAGGATGGGAAGCCGGGCCGCGAGCCAGGCCTTGCGTGCGCCGCAGCCGGCCGTCTGGCGGCCGGCGACGCTGGGGTTGCTGCTCGCGATATTTGCGATCAACTTCATGGACCGGCAGCTCGTCGCGGTCCTGAGCGAGCCGATCAAGCACGAGTTCGGCCTGTCCGACGCGCAGGTCGGCTTGCTCTACGGGTTCGCCTTTGCCGTGGTCTACAGCATCGCCGGGATACCGATCGCGCGGCTGGCGGATCGCGGCGACCGGGCACGCATCATCAGCGCCTCGCTTGCACTGTTCAGCCTGATGACGATCGCCTGCGGCCTCGCCGCGAGCTACGCACAGCTGCTCCTCGCGCGCGTCGGCGTCGCCGTCGGCGAGGGCGGCACCAACCCGGCGTCGCATTCGCTGATCGCCGAGCTCTACCCCGAAGCGCGCCGCGGCACCGCGATGGCGGTCTTCGCGCTCGGGCCAAGCGCCGGGATCCTGCTCGGGTTCGTCTTCGGCGGCGTGATCGGCCAGGCGTGGGGCTGGCGAGCCGCGCTCGTGGCCGCGGGCATCGCCGGGCTATGCCTCGCGATGCTCACGACCCGATTATTGAAGGACTCGCCCCGCGCGGCGGCCGGGAACGGTCCCGCGTCTCCCAGCGTCCCGCACTGCCTGCGTCAGCTCTTCAGCCACGCCGCGATGCGGCACGTCTTTCTCGGCGGAGCTCTGGCGAGCTTCGCCGCGTATGCCGCGATCGGCTGGCTTCCCGCGTTCCTCATGCGCTCCCATGGCATGGGTACGGCCGCGGCGGGCACCGTGCTCGGCATCCTGCTCGGGGTGCTCGGCGCGGTCGGCACGCTCGCCGGCGGCGTGCTCGCCGACCGCCTGGGAAAGCGCGATCCCGCCTGGCGGCTGCGTATCGTCGCGGTGGCGTTCGTTGCCGTGGTGCCGCTGTGGGTGCTCGCGCTTCTTGCGCCACACCCGGGCGCCGCGATTGCGTCCCTCGCCATTCCCGCCGCCGTGCTTTGCCTCTACCTGGCCCCGACGTTCGCCGCCGTGCAGTCCCTGGCCGATCCGGCGATGCGCGCGCTCGCGGCGGCGCTGTTGCTGCTCGCGGGCACCCTGATCGGGCTCGGCCTGGGCCCGCTCGTCATCGGGCTGCTCAGCGACGCGCTCAGGCCGGCGCACGGCGCCGATTCGCTGCGCCTCGCGCTGCTCTTCGTCGTTCCGGTTTACCTTTGGTCCGCTGTGCACTACCTCGCCGCCAGCCGCAGCCTGGCGGCAGATCTGGAGTCGCGATGAAAAAGTTCAAGCCCGCCGCGCGGCGTCGAGGAGGTGCCGCGCATGCCGACCGCCTCGCCTTCGAGCGCATGCTGGTGGAGGTCACGTCGCGCTTAGCCGACGTCCCGCCCGAAGCCATGGTCGGCGAAGTCGAGAAGACGCTGAAGCGGCTGGTCGCCTTCTTCGGCTACGACCGCTGCAGCTACGGCGAGTTCGGGCCCGACGGCGGCCTGAAGGTTCTGTGCTCCGCGTCCGGCCCCGGGGTCAAGCCGCATGCGCTCGGTCCGTTCGGCGAGGACAAGGCCTGGTATCTCGGCGAGCTGCGCGCGGGCCGCCCGATCGTGCTGCCCGCGCTGCCGAAAGGGCTCCCGCCGCACGCCAGGGCGGAAGCGGCGGACATCCGGCGCACCGGCTTGCGCTCGCACCTGTCCATTCCGCTGCACGCCAGGGGCCGCACGATCGGCGTCCTGTCGTTCGCGGGATTCCGCAAGGCGCGCGACTGGCCGGCGGACGTGGTAACGCGCCTGACCATCTTTGCCGAGCTGTTCGCGAGCGCGCTGGCGCGCGCCCGCTCGGCGGAAGAAGCGCGGCAGCTGCGCACCCGGTTCTGGCACGCGGACCGCGTGGCGCGCGTCGGTGCGCTCACCGCCGCGCTCGCGCACGAGATCAACCAGCCGCTCGCCGCGATCCTCAGCAACGCGCAGGCCGGGCTGGCGAACCTGGGCCGCGGCGAGCTGGGTCCCGAGGCGCTGCGCGAGATCCTGGAAGCGGTGGTGCGCGACAACAACCGCGCCGCGAGGACGATCCGCACGATGCGCGCTTTCCTGCGGCGCGACGACCGCGGCCGCGAGCGCCTCGACCTGACCGCCGCCCTGCGCGAGGTGGTGGCGCTGCTCTCCTCCGAGCTCGTGCGCCAGGGCATCCGCGTCGAGACCGATCTGGCGCCGGGCTGCTGGGTGATGGCGAACCGCACGCAGATCGAGCAGGTCGTGCTCAACCTGGTCCTCAACGCCGCCGCCGCGATGGAGCCGCGCCCGGCGCGGGAGCGCGTGCTGCGCGTTTCCGCGGCGCGCACCGCCAGGGGCACGGTCGCCGTCCAGGTGCGCGATAGCGGCGTCGGCATCGCGGCCGAGCACCTCGACAGCGTGTTCGAGCCGCTCTGGACGACCCGCAAGGACGGCCTCGGGCTGGGGCTCGCGATCTGTCGCTCGATCGTCGAAGCGCACGATGGCGCGATCCGCGTCGAGCCGAATCCCGACCGCGGCGTCACCTTCCACTTCGAGCTTTCGGCCGAAGCGACTGCGGCCGCGCTGCAGGATGCGGCGGAAGCCCGAAAGGACCGCGTGCCGGCGCAGCCCCAGGCGCGGGCGGCCGGCGCCGAGGTGTGCATCGTGGACGACGACCCGGCGGTGCGCGACGGCGTAGCCCGGCTGCTCGCCGCCGAGGGGTACGAGGCGCTCTGCTATCCGTCGGCGGTGGAGTTCCTCGCCCGCCCGCCGGATCGCGAGGTCGCCTGCGTGGTGCTCGACAATCGCATGCCGGGCATGTCGGGCCTCGAGCTGCTGCGGCAGCTCGTCGGCCATCCCGCCGCGCCTTTCGTCGTGTTCCTGACCGGCAGCAGCGACCTCGCCGCCGGGGTCGAGGCGATGAAGCTCGGCGCGATCGACTTCATCGAGAAGCCGGCGGACGGCGAGCGCCTGGTCGCGGCGGTGCGCAGGGCCCTCGCCACGCATGCCGCCCAGCGCGCGGAGGCGCGCGAGCACGACGCGCACTTCGCGCGCCTCGGGCGCCTCTCCGCCCGCGAGCTCGAGGTGATGCAGCACGTGATCCGCGGGCGGCTGAACAAGCAGATCGCCGCCGATCTCGACATCGCGCTGCAGACGGTGAAGCAGCACCGCAGCCGGGTAATGGAGAAGATGGGCGTGCGCTCGGTCGCCGAGCTGGTCCGGGTGTGCGACGCCGCGGGCGCGCGGCCGGAGCTTAGTGCGGGCTAGCCTCGAAGCTGCCGCCGAGCGCGAGGTGCAGGTTCACGCGCTGCACGAGGCGCTCGGCCTGCACGCGCAGCAGCGCGGTGCGCGCGGCGTGCAGCGCCAGGCTCTGCTGCGCGACCGCGCGCAGGTCGCCCGAGCCGACGCGGAAGCGCACGTTCGCGAGCTCCAGCGCGCGGGTGTTGTCGAGGACCGCCTCGCGCAGGATCGCCTCGCGCGCCTCGAGCGTGAAGGCGCTGGACAGCGCGTTCTCCACTTCGCCGAAGGCGCGCGCGCCGACGCGCGCGTACTCCGCAAGCGCCTGCTTCTGCTCCGCGGTGCGCACCTCGATCTGCCCCTCGAGCTGCCCCCCGAGGAATAGCGGCGCGGTGAGCGAGGCGCCTCCGCTCCACACCGGGCTGTCGCGGTCCTGCAGGACGAAGAGATCGCTCGAGATGCTGGTCACCGCCGCGGTGAGCGAGATGCGAGGCAGCCGCGCGGCCTTCGCTTCCTCCACGCGGTAGAAGGCCGCGGCGATGCGTCGCTCCGCGGCGATCACGTCCGGGCGGCGCTCGAGCAGCTCCGAGGGCATGCCCACCGGCACCGGCCCCGGCAGCGCGGCAAGCTGCCCCGGCACGCCGAGCGCGGCGGCGGGATAGCGGCCGGCCAGCGCTTCGAGCGCGCGCAGCGCCTGCCGGTAGGCGAGCTCGAGGCTCTGCACGCTGTCGCGGAACGTGGCGAGGTTGGCGCGCGCGAGGGCGACGTCGTACTCGTCGCCGCGGCCGACGCGCAGGCGGTCCCGCGCGAGGCCGAGCTGGCGCTCGGAGGCCGCAACCATCTCCTCGGCGTTCGCCTTCTGCAGGCGCGCTTCGACGGCGAGGAACCAGCCCTTGGCGACCAGCGCGGCGAGCGACTGGCGCGCGTATTCGGCGTCGAGCGCGCTCGAGTCGTACTGGCCAAGCGCCGCGGCGCGCCCGGCGCGCACCCGCCCCCACAGGTCGATCTCCCAGTTGGCGAAGATGCCGGCGCCTTCCAGGCCGCTCGAGTCGCCGCTCAGCGCGCCGCCGCCGCGCGCCAGCGCGTTCACCTGCGGGTAGAGCGTGGCCCCGGCCACCTTGACGAAGGAGGCGGCCTGCTCGACACGCGCTGCGGCGACCTGCAGGTCGGGGTTGTGGGCGAGCGCCTCCCGCACCAGCGCATCGAGCTGCGGATCGTTGAAGGCCGCGAGCCAGCCGTGCTGCATCGCGTCGGCGCCGTGAGGCTCGGTGTACTTCTCGGGAACCTGGAGATTGGGCAGCGCCTGCTTGACGACCTCCTCCCGCGCCGGCGGCGCCTTCAGCGCGCAGCCGGCGAGCGCCGCGAGGACGAGCGCGAGGAGTGGCCGCGCGCGCATCGCGTCAGTGCAGCTTCAGGATCAGGTAGTTCAGGTACGAGCCGACGCGCAGGATCACCTTGCGGATGATGTGCACCGCGTGCAGGCCGTCGGTGTAGATCGCGGCATCGCCCGCGGCGCCGGCGGCGAGGAACAGCTCCGTGTCCTTCTCGGCGATATCGAACTTGACCGCGTAGCGCCCCGGCGGCAGGGCGGTGATGCCGGCGCTCGGCAGCGTGCCACTCGCCTGGAGCTGGCCCCCGCCGTGCGCCCAGATCACCGAGTCGACCTTGCCCTTGATGATCCTGCCGGGCAGGGTCTTGAGCGCGAACTCGACTTCGTTGCCGGGGGCGACCTGGTGCAGCTCGTTCTGGTTGTAGAGCGCCACCACCTGCCGCTCCGCCTCCAGCAGCGTCATCACCGGGTTCACCGGCAGGCCGGCGACGAAGCCGCCGGGACGCAGCTGGAGGTTCACCACGTAGCAGTCGCAGGGCGAGCGGGTGGTGGTCTCCTCGAGCTGCCATCGCGCGTTCTCGAGCTGCGCGCGCACCTGCGCCACCTGCGAGAACTCGCCCTTCACCGTCGCGCCGAGCTTCTGCTGGATCTGGCGCAGGCTGGCCCGCGCCTGCGCCTCGGCGTTGCGCGCGGCATCGAGCTGGCCCTGCTGCTCGAGCGCGTCGGTCTCGGCGCGCTCCAGGTCGAAGCGGCTGCCGGCGCCGGTCTTCAGCAGCTCGCGGTACTGCTCGACGCGCTTGCGTGTGAGGGCGAGGCGCGCCGCGATCTCGCGCGCCCGGCTTTGCGACTCCTCGATCTTGGCCTGCGCGCCCTTCGCCTGCTCCTCGAGCTCGCGCTGCGAGCCCTGCATGCCGACGAGCTGCGCTTCCAGCGTCTTCACCTCGAGCTCGTAGGGCGTGGGGTCGATGCGGAACAGCACCTCGCCCTTCTTCACCAGGCGGTTGCCCTCCTCGACCGGCACCTCGATCACCCGGCCGCGCACCTGCGAGACGATCGGCACGGTGTAGGTGTAGACGCGCACGTCGGAGGACGAAGGCGCGAAGATGTTGAGCAGCAGGATCAGCGCCGCCAGGCCGACGATCGGGATGATCACCACGGTTACCTGCGTCCCGGTGTTCCACGGCAGCCACTTCAGCTTGATGAAGATCAGCCAGACGAAGAACGAATAGATGCCGAGGAGGATGACTTCCATCTAGGCGGCCTTGTTCTCCAACTTGACCTCCTTGTTGCCGTTCTCCAGGTTCTCCTTCAGGGCCCTGAGCGCCGGTGGCAGGGCGCCGCGGGCCTCGATCGCCTGGAGCTCCTCGCGCAGGTGCACGGTTTCCTCGGCCGAAAGACGGCCCTCGCGGTACTGCTCGGCCATCTCGTCGTAGTACTCCGGGTGCCGGTCGGTCCCGTAAGCCATCCGGTACCCGATGGGCTTGGTGTAGGCCCAGATCCAGGCGAGCGGCCAGAGCAGGCCGCCGAATACGAGCGAGAGCAGGCAAAGCGTGGTGATCGCGTCGCGCTGCGGGTGGTGGCGTTTGTGGGCGATCTTTTCCGGCAGCACGTGGACCAGCCAGAACACCACTATCGCGACCGCCGGCACGAGGAACAGGACAATGATCGCAAGGATGTCGGCGGCGGTATCGAGCGCTTCCCCCGCCAGGAACGCGGCGTGCGCCGCGTCGGGGGCGAGCATGATCAGCCAGGCAGCGGCAAGCAGCTTCAGCATGCTGCAATATTAGTCGCGGACGAGGGTGCCGGAATCCCACCTAGGTAGGATTCTTCTAGGGCTGGCCCCCGGTTAGCTTGAGCCATGACGGGCGCGGTTCCGCAATGGCTGTTGACCGCGTTCGTGGTGCCGACGGTATTCGCGGTGATGCTCGGCATCGGGCTCGGCGTCGTGCCCGGCGAGCTGCGCCGGGTGTGGCAGGCGCCGGGGCCGATGCTGCGCGGCCTGTTCGCGGTGCTGGTCGCGGTCCCCGCCCTTGCGCTCGCCATCACCCGCGTGCTCGACCTGCCCCGGCCGGTCGAGGTCGGGATCGTGCTGATGGCGATCTCCCCGGGCGCGCCGGTGGCGCTGCGCAGCTCCGTGTCCGCGGGCGGGCAGGCCGCGTTCGCGCCGAGCCTGCAGATCTCCGTCGCCCTGCTCGCCGTGGTGTCGATGCCGCTCTGCCTCGCGGCACTGGAGCAGATGTACGCGGCTCACGCGAGCATCTCGCCCTGGGATGTGATGCGCCAGGTGTTCATTGCGCAGCTCCTGCCGCTGGGGCTGGGCATCGGGACGAGGAACCTCGCCCCGGCGCTCGCCGAGCGCATCGCGCCCGCGGTGCGCCGCGTCGCCACCGCCCTGCTCCTCGTCACGCTCGCGCTGGTCGTCGTCGAAATCTGGCAGCCCGCGGTGCGGGCCGGCCTGCGCTCGATCGCGGCGATCGCGCTCACCACCGTCGCGGCGCTGGCGGCCGGACACCTCCTCGCCGGCCCGAGCCCGGGAATGCGCACGAGCGTCGCCATCGCGAGCGCGGCGCGCAACCCGGGCCTCGCGCTGCTCGTGGCGACGCTCAACGGCGCGCCGCCTGCGATCACGGCCGCGATCCTCGCCTACCTCGCCGTCTCGGTACCCGTCATCGGCCTCTACGCGCTGTGGCGCCGCTACGCCGACGTGCCCTGAGCGTCGCCGCGCAGCCAGGCGCCGAGCAGCGTATGCGTCACCGCCAGCACCAGCGGCCCGATGAAGATGCCGATCAGGCCGAACGCGATCAGGCCTCCAACCACGCCAACGAAGATGACCAGCAGCGACAGCTCCGCCGCCCCCTGCTTGATCAGGATCGGCCGCAGCACGTTGTCGAGCACGCCAGCGACCACGGTGACCACCAGCAGGAACGTGCCCCACGACGCGGCGCCGCTCCAGAAGAGCCAGAGGGTGGCGAGCGCGAGCACCGGCACCGCCCCGATTTGCGCCACCGCGAGCAGAAACATGACCGCGGTGAGGAGCGCCGCGAATGGCACCCCCGCGATCCACAAGCCGAGGCCGCCGATGAGCGCCTGCAGCAGCGCCGTGACCACCACCCCGCGCGCTACGCCGCGGATCGCCTGCCCCGAGAGCCGCACCGCCTGCTCGCCGCGCTCGGCGCCCAAGCGCGCGCCGAAGCGCAGTGCCGCGCCGGCGGCCTGCTCGCCGTTCGCGTAAAGGACCGCCGCGGCCACCACGGTAAGCAGGAGCTGGACGAACAGGGCCCCGAGGCTGCCGAGCTGCGAGACGAACCAGGAGGCGATGGCGGCGGCGTAGGGCGAGATCCGTGCCGCCAGGATCTGCACGCCGTCGGCCGCGACTTCCTCCCAAAGCCGCAGGGCCTGCTCGCCGAGGAGCGGGAGCCCCGGCAGCCACGCCGGCGGCGGCGGCAGCCTCAGCTCGCGCAGCGCCTTGGCTGAGCCCACGATGTCGTCCACATGCACGACGATGGTCCCGATCGCCGCCGTCAAGGGAAGAACGAGCGTGAGCAGCAGCGCGAGGCACATGATGCTCACCGCTGCCCAGCGCCGGCCGCCCAGCCGCCGCTCGACGCTGCGCAGCGGCTGCCAGGTCGCGACCACGACCATGGTCGCCCAAATGATGGCGCCCAGGAACGGCCGCAGGATCCACAGCGACGCGCCAATCAGCCCCCCGAGGACGAGCACCGTGAGGAAGATGCCCGTCAGCCCGCGATCCTGGACCACCGGCGCGCCTCGCGCGGGCAGGTGCAAGGACTCTACTTCTTCGCAGGCGCCTTGTTCGCCGGCGCCTGCGCCGCCATCTCGATGGTCAGTGCCTCGGTATAGGTGACCGAGATGCGATCGCCCGCGGAGAACTGCTCGAGAGGCACGTCGTCCGCGGCCTTGAGCGAGACCACGTTGCCCTTCGGCCCGCGCACGGCGACGTAGCGGCTGGTGTAGTCGATCGCGTCGATGACGCCGGCGATCTGCCGCGCGCGCACCATCGTGCCGCCGGGCTTGCCGCCCTTGGGCGCGACCTTCAGCTTCTCGCTCTGCGACGCCCCGGGCTTGCCGCCCTTGCTGATCTCGACCGCCACCGCCTCGATGTACTTGATCTTGTACTGCTGCCCGGGCTTCACCTGGTCGAGGTTCTGTGACTCCGGCGGCACGGCCAGCGTGGCGACGCCGCCCTTGGGGCCGCGGAAGGTCACGGTGCGCGCCTTCTTGTCGACCTTGGTAACGGTGACGACCGCCTCGATCTCCTGCACCGCGACGGCGCTGTCCTTGACTTGGGCGTGAGCGGCAAGAACGAAACCCAGACCCATTGCTGCTGCGACCGCTATGCGCTTCATCGGCTTCTCCATGGAATGAAAGGAAGCAGATTGCGCGTGCGCGCGCGGCGTTGACATACTACCTTGGTTCTATTTTGCGTCGAACCACAGCGCCTGCCAGGCGACGCCGAGGGTGTCGAAATCGGTGCCGGTGCGCGCTGAGAGCCCGGTGCTGGCGAAGAACTTGAGGGACTTTCCGGGCGACAGCGGCAGCGAGAACGTCACGCCGGCGCGCGTGCCGGAAAGCGGCGTCGACGGCGGCCCGCCCTCCACGCTGGTTTCGCCGCCCCTGTAGTGCGTGGCGCTCAGCGCGAGCCATCCCCCGCCCGCGAACTGCCGCGTCACATGCATCTGCGTTGAATAGATCGGGTCCTGGCTCGTGCGCCGGCCGCCGAAGAAATCGTCGTTGTCGGTGAACCAGGCGCCGCCCGCCTGCGCCTCGAGGATCCACGGCCCGAGCGCCTTGGAAACGCCGAGCTCCGGCCGGAACGACCAGCGGTTCGTGCCCAGGTTGAGCAGCCGGTCCGGGTCGTACTGCCCGAGCGGCGCCTGCACCACCAGGCTGGCGCCGACGATCAGGTCCTGCCGGTAGCGGGCGAACTCCGCCGGGCCGAGCGCCGGCGCGCCGTAGAAGTTCCACGCGACGCGCACCGCCGGGTCGCCGAGCCCGGAGATCTCGCGCGTCTGCGGCGATCCCTCGTGCACGGCGCTGCCGGAGAAGCGCGCCACCGGCAGCGCGACGCCGATATTGCCGGCGCGTCCCGCGGCCCCGAAGGTGCGCACGTACGCGAGAACGGCCGCCTGGATCCGCGCGTCGCCGTCCTCGAGGCGCACCGACGGGTCGAACGCCACGTCGCCTTCCGACCAGGTGGCCCCCGCCAGCAGGAAGTTGGTCCCGAGCGGCGCATTGGCATAGGCGCGCGGCTCGAGCGACTGCGCATCCGCCTGCGTCGCAAGCGCCAGCAGGATCATTCCCGCAACTGGCGCCCCCCCTTTTACAAGCGACATGCGGGCGATACTACCTTGGTCTAGTTCCGTGGCGCCCGGCCGCGCGCTAGCGTGGGTGTCTATCAGGAGACATCCATGAACAAACCAGTCGAATTCGCGACCGCGCGCTCCCTTTTCTCCGCGTCCGAAGAGCGCAACCAGCGCTGGCGCGAGCTGCATCGCGTCGCCAAGACGATGGCCGCCGGCGGCGACACGGCGATGCTGAGGCAGGAGGCGCAGGCGCTGTTGGCGCAACTCGGACCGCTGGAGGACCTGTGCGGCTATCCCGGCCCGCGCCTGATGGCGCAGGCGGCCGAGCGCGCGAAGGAAGGCGACGGGGCGAGCCTCGCGCGCCTCACGCAGCGCATCAGCATCGCGCTGCTCTCCAACAGCTATCGCGACGATCCGGAGGCCTGGAAGTCCGACGAGGAGGACGACGATCCGCACCTCCCGGCGATCCTGCCGCCGTCCATCGGCCGCGGCCAGGCGCGCAAGCCCTACGCCGAGACGCTGATCGTCTCGCCCGGCGAGCGCTCGACCTGGGAGGCGACGCGCGAGGGCATGCGCAAGCTGCGGCGCGACGCCGACCAGTTCGTGGTCGAGCCGGTCGTGGTCGGCAGCTTCGAGGACGCGGTGCTCGCGGTGCTGGTGAACTACAACATCCAGGCGGTGGTGCTGTTCGACGGCTTCGGCTACGCGTCGCACACTTCGCCCGCCGACTTGCGCGAGCTGGTGGCGGAATATCTGCCGAAAGCCGCCACGGCGCGCGACGGCGACCTCGCGATGCTGCTTTCGCGCGCGGTGCACGCGATCCGGCCCGAGCTCGACATCTACCTCGCCACCGACCGCGACGTCGGCAAGCTCGCCGGCGCCGACGAGGCCTCGGGCGTGCGGCGCGTGTTCTACGCGCTGGAAGAGATGCTCGAGCTGCACCTCGCGATCCTCGAGGGCCTCATGGATCGCTACGCCACGCCGTACTTCGACAACCTGAAGAAGTACGCGCAGCGCCCGATCGGCACCTTCCACGCCCTGCCGGTGGCGCGCGGCAAGTCGATCTTCAAGTCGAACTGGATCCGCGACATGGGCGAGTTCTACGGCGCGAACCTGTTCCTCGCCGAGTCCTCGGCCACCACCGGGGGCCTGGACAGCCTGCTCGAGCCCACCGGCAACATCAAGGTGGCGCAGGACAAGGCCGCGCGCGCCTTCGGCGGCGAGCGCTGCTACCTCGTCACCAACGGCACCTCGACCTCCAACAAGATCATCCACATGGCGGTGTGCCGCCCCGGCGACATCGTGCTGATCGACCGCGACTGCCACAAGTCGCACCACTACGGCCTGGTGCTCGCGGGCGCGCAGCCCTATTACATCGACGCCTTCCCGCTCACGCAGTACTCGATGTACGGCTCGCTCGCGATCAAGCCGATCACCGACGCGCTCAAGCAGCTCAAGGCCGAGGGGAAGCTCGACCGCGTGCGCATGCTGGTGCTGACCAACTGCACCTTCGACGGCCACGTCGCCAACGTCGAGCGCACCATGCTCGAGTGCCTGGCGATCAAGCCCGACCTGATCTTCCTCTGGGACGAGGCCTGGTTCGGCTTCGCGCGCTTCTCGCCGTTCCTGCGCCGGCGCACCGCGATGGGCGCGGCGGCGAAGCTGCGGGCCATGTTCGCGGATCCGGAGTATCGGAAGAAATTCGCATCCTCGAAAGGCAGCTTGCCCGATCCCGACAAGGTGCGCATTCGCGTCTACGAGAGCGACTCGGTGCACAAGTCGATGTCCTGCCTGCGCCAGGGCTCGGTGATCGTGGTCGCCGACCAGGACTTCCACACCGTGGAGGCCTCCTTCAAGGAGGCTTTCTTCACCCATACCTCGACCTCGCCCAACCTGCAGATCATCGCCTCGCTCGACGTGGCGCGCCGGCAGATGGAGCTCGAGGGCTACGAGCTGGTGCAGCGCGCGATCCAGCTTGCGGTCGAGATGCGCCGCGAGATCAACCAGCACCCGCTGATCTCGAAGTACTTCAAGGCCGCGACGCCGGCGGAGATGATCCCGGCCGAGTACCGCAAGTCCGGCTTCACGGACTACGGCCAGCCGGGCTGGACGCTCGCCAAGCTGATGGGCGCGCTGGACTCGGACGAGTTCTTCCTCGACCCGACGCGCATCACGCTGCTCTGCGGCAACGCCGGCTACGACGGCTCGCAGTTCAAGGCGCTGCTGTCGAACGAGTACGACATCCAGATCAACAAGACCTCGCGCAACTCGGTGCTGGTGCAGATCAACATCAACAACACGAAGAGCGACCTCGCGCACCTGATCAAGGCGCTCGCCGACATGTCGCGCGCCATCGACAAGCGCCTCGCCGAGGGCGGCGCGCCCGAGCAGGCGGCGTTCAAGGCGCGCGTCAAGTCGCTGGTCGAGGACGTGCCCGACCTGCCGAACTTCAGCCGCTTCCACGACGCGTTCCGCGAGGACCCGAAGAGCAAGACCGCCGAGGGCCACATGCGCGACGCGTTCTACCTCGCCTACGAGGCCGAGGCGCGCGAGTACGTGAAGCTGAACGCCAAGGAGGTCGACGAGCGGCTGAAGAACGGGCCGGAGATGGTGTCGGCCAAGTTCGTGATCCCCTACCCGCCCGGCTTCCCGATCATGGTGCCGGGGCAGGTGATCACCCCGGAGACCATCGCCTTCATGCGCAAGCTCGACGTGAAGGAGATCCACGGCTTCAACGCCTCCCTCGGCCTGGAGCTGCTCAAGCCCGCGGCGCTTGCCGCGCTGAAAAAGGGTGTGAAAAAGGAAAGGGAGAGGTAAGCCATGAAAGCGATCTTCGACTGGTTGGCAGCAAACCCGTACATCCTGCTGTTCTTCGTGGTCGGCGGCGCGGTGCTGGTCGGCAAGTTCACCGTCAAGGGCTACGGCCTGGGCATGGTGGCGGCCGCCATCGTGGTGGGCGCTGGACTGTCGGCGTGGGCCTCGACCTACGGCGTCAAGATGGGCCTCGACAACTTCGCCAAGTCGCTCTTCTACTACCTCTTCATGTACGGGGTCGGCCTGCGCGTGGGGCCCTCGTTCATCAACAGCCTGAAGGGCGACGGCCTCAAGTTCACCGTCCTCGCGGTTTTCTGCTCGGTGCTCGGGCTGCTCGGCGCGGTCGCGCTCAGCAAGGCGTTCAGCCTGCCCGACGGCGCCGCGGGCGGCATCCTCGCCGGCGCGATGACCATGTCGGCGGCGATCGGCTCGGCGGAGGAAGCGCTCAAGCAGGGCGTGTTCAAGCTCGCCGAGGGCCAGACCGCCGAGCAGGTGAGCGGCATGATCGCGCTCTCCTACGGCCTCACCTACATCTGGGGCACGGTCGGCATCATCCTCATCTGCAAGTACCTGCCGCGCTGGTGGGGCATCGACGCCCGCGCCGCGGCGAAGAAGTACGAGGAGGAAAAGGGCGTGCCGAACGTGGACGACGCCGGCCTCACCGGCTACCGGCCGCTCGCGCTGCGCGCCTACCGGCTCACGAACAAGGAGGTCGCCGGCATGAAGGTCGGCGAGCTCCTGCGCAAGTACCCGCAGTACAAGGTGGTGAACGTGATGCGTGGCGCCGAGCGCCTCGAGCCCGCGAACGATCTCGCGCTTCAGAAGGACGACGTCATCGCCCTCGGTGGAAGGCTAGACGCGATGACCGAGAACATGGGTCTCATCGGGCCCGAGGTGCCCGACTCCAAGGCGCTCAACGTCCCGATCGACCAGGCCGAGATCCTCGTCACCAACAAGGAGATCGTCGGCAGGGAGCTCCAGGAGTTCCGCACCGCCGATTTCGCGGGACAGGTCGGCCTGCGCACCCTGGAGCGCGGCGGCGTCGCGATCCCGATCGGCCTCAACACCAAGATCGAGCGCTTCGACGTGCTCTACGTCTCTGGAATGCAGGGGGCGGTCAACAAGCTCGCGGCGCTCGCCGGCAAGATCGCCCGGCCGAGCACCTCGACCGACCTGCTGACGCTCGCGCTCGGCATGATCCTCGGCTTCCTGATCGGCGCCATCACCTTCCCGCTCGCGGGATCGAACGTGGGCCTGGGCAACGCCGGCGGCCTGCTGGTGTCGGGCATCATCGTGTCCTCGGTCGTGTCGCGCCTGCGCTTCTTCGGCTCGACGCCGAACGCGGCGCGCAACATCCTCGAGGACCTGGGGCTGGTGGTGTTCATCGCCATCGTCGGCGTGAACGCCGGCGCCGGCCTGATCTCGCAGCTCACCGGCGCGGTCGCGTTCTACATCTTCCTCGCCGGGTTCATCGTCACGACGATCCCGCCGATCCTGGTCTGGGCGATCGGCTACCACTGGATGAAGATCAATCCGGCCGTGCTGATGGGCGGCGTGGCGGGCGCGCGCTCGCACTCCGGCCCGGCGCGCGAGGCCTCCAAGGAGATCGGCAGCTCCGTGCCCTGGATCGGCTTCCCGGTCGGCTACGCCGTCTCCGGCGTGCTGCTCACGGTGTTCGGCTACCTCGCCATGGTGCTGTCGAAGTGACCGATGGGACTGCGCTCGGTCATGGGCGGCGCGGCGCTGTGCCTCGCCGCCGGCTGCGCCTACGTCCAGGCCACGACGACGCAGTACGTCGGCGTGCCGCGCTTTCCGCCGGGCAACCCGGCGGCGGTGCAGATCCTTCGCGCGGAGCCGATGCGCACGCATGACCGGCTGGGGGAAATCCTGCTCGACATCTCTGTCGAGCCGGCGCCTTCGATCGCGGAGGTCGAGCAGCGCCTGCGCGAGGAAGCCGCGATGATGGGCGGGGACGCCGTGTTCGTGGTGCGCGACGTCGTGGTGCCGGGCTGGCAGCGCCAGCTGATTGGCGTTGCGATCCGGTACCGATGAGGATCCTTCTCGTCCTGCTGCTGTGGGCAGGCGCCGCCGCGGCGCAGACCGCCGACCCCACCTGGCCCCGGCAACTGAAGGCCGCCGACGGCACGGCCATCACGGTGTACCAGCCGCAGGTGGAGCGCTGGGCCGACAACAACCTCTCTGGACGCGCCGCGGTATCGGTCCGGGCGCCCGGCGCGAAGGAGCCGAGCTACGGCGTGATCGAGCTCAGCGCGCGCACCGAGATCGACAAGTCGAGCGACCTGGTGACGCTGAGCGAGCTGCGCCTTACGAAGGCGAGCTTCCCCGGCGCGGCCGAGGCCGATGTGAAGAAGTACGTCGGCGAGCTTCGCGGCGCGGTCAAGAAAGACCGCTGGTCGCTGTCGGCGCAGGCGCTGCAGGCGAACCTCGCCGTCGTGGAGGCGCGCTCGAAGCAGAACGCCGTGGCGGTCAAGAACGACCCGCCGCAGATCCTGTTCCGCACGGCGGCCTCGATGCTCGTGATGGTCGACGGCGAGCCCGTGCTGCGCGACGCAAAGGACGCACCGGGGCTCAAGCGCGTCATCAACACCACCGCGCTCATCCTGCTCGACGAATCCTCGGGCACCTTCTACCTCAGGGCGCTCGAGCGCTGGTGGGAGTCGAAGGCCGTTACCGGCGAATGGAAGGCCGGGCCGCTGATGCTCGCGAAGCTCGAGAAGGCGCGCGAGGCGCTCGGCAAGGAGTTCGATCCGCTCGAGGGCAAGAACGCCGAGGGGAAGCCGCTGTTCGAGCCGGGCGCGCCGCCCCAGATCATCGTCGCGACGAAGCCCACCGAGCTACTGCAGTCCAAGGGCGAGCCGAAGTTCTCGCCGATCCCCCGCACACAGCTCCTCTACCTGTCGAACTCGTCGAACGACATCTTCATGGAGCTCGGCAGCCAGACCTACTACGCGCTGATCTCGGGCCGTTGGTTCAGCGCCAAGGCGCTCGGCGGGCCCTGGAGCTTCGTTCCCGGCAAGTCGCTGCCCGCCGATTTCGCGAAGGTGCCCGCCGAGCACCTGATGGCCGACGTGCGCGCCTCGGTGCCGGGCACGCCGGAAGCGAACGAGGCCGCGATCGCCAACCAGATCCCGCAGACGGCGACCGTGAAGCGTGACATCCAGCCTACCCCCGTCGCCTACGACGGCGGCAAGCCGCAATGGAAGCCGATCGACGGCACGCCGCTCAGCTACGCCTACAACACCGGCGCGCCGGTGATCCAGGTCGATCCGAAGACCTATTACATGGTGCAGAACGGCGTCTGGTTCGTCGCGACCGCGGCCGTCGGCCCGTGGGCCGTGGCGACCACCGTCCCCGCGGTGATCTACACCATCCCGCCCAGCGCGCCGCTGCACTACGTAACGTACGTCCGCGTGTACAGCAGCACGCCCACGACGGTGTTCGTCGGCTATACGCCCGGCTACTACGGCACGGTGCTGTCTTCCGACGGCGTGGTCGTCTATGGCACCGGCTACTACTACCCGCCCTATATCGGCGCGGTGTATTACCCGCCGCCGTATTACACGTACGGCTATGGCGCCGGCTTCACCGTCGGCTTCTTCTTCGGCTTCGGCATGGCCGGCGGCTGGTACGGGCCCTGTTGCTACGGCGGCGGCGGCGGCGGGGTATACGTCAGCCACCACACGAACATCAACGTCGACAACAGCTACAACCGCTGGGGCGGCAAGAGCACCTCGATCAGCGGGCCGGGCGGACGCGAGATGAAGGCCACGCAGGTGGGGAACACGACCCTCGCCAAGGGCTCGGGCAGCGACAACATCTATGCCGGGCGCGACGGCAACGTCTACCGGCGCGACGACAACGGGCAATGGCAGCAGTACGGCGGCAAGGGCGACGGCTGGTCGGACGTGGGCGGCAACCGTCCGGAGCAGCGCCCGGCCGGTCCGCAGCAGCAGCCCGCCGGTGCGCAGCAGCGACCGGCTAGTCCGCAGCAGCGCCCGGCCGGGGAAACCGTCAACTCGCTCGACCGGCAGCACCAGGCGCGCGACCTCGGGGCGCAGCGCACGCAGCAGGCGCGGCAGCCGAGCGCCGGCTATTACGGCGGCGGCGCGAGCCGCGCCGGGGGC
>DASRKB010000255.1:0-13108 GCA_035649175.1 Burkholderiales bacterium
CATGGCCGACGGCAAGATGCGCGCGCTCGTCGCCGGGCGCGACCTCTACGAGGGCGTCAAGTAGTCGTCCCCGCGAAGGCGGGGACCCAGTTGCTCTTTTCTTTGGAGATTCCTAGCTGAAGCGCCCCCGGAGCCATGCGGCCAGGCGCTGCAGCCAGCCGCGCGGCGCCGGCGCCGCGGCGACGGGCGCCGCGCCGAAGCGCCGGCCGAGGCACTCGGCGAACTGCGCGGTGCGCTCGGTGGCGCGCTTCTCGAAGAGGCGATCGACGATCGGCTTGAGCTGCCCGGTGCCGGTCACGTCGAAGGCGCTGCGCAGCTCGGTCGCCGCCCCGTTCGCTCGCAGGCTCACGTCGATGTCCATGGTCAGGTGCTCGGCCCTGGCGGTTGCGTGCAGGCGCCGCGGCGGCTCCTCGGCATCGATGTGCGCGATCAGCGTCACCAAGAGGGGCACGACGCCGATCTTCTCCTTCACCGTGAGCTCGGCGGTTCTCCCATCCAAGGGCTTGACGCGCTCGACGCCGGGAATGCAGGTGCACAGGGCCTCGAAGTCGCGGAGGAAGCGCCACACTTCCGCGGGGGAGGCGTTCACTTCGAACGTCGCCTCGCGCCGCGGCATCAATCCCACCACTTCTTGAGCTTGAAGTCCTCGGCGATGACGCCGGCGGCGTTGTGCCCGGCGCCGGCGTGCACGCCGCCGCCCGGGTGGCAGTAGCCGCCGCACATGTAGAGGCCTTCCACCGGCGAGCGGTAGTGCGACCAGCCGGCGAAGGGCCGGAAGTAGCCGAGCTGGTCGGGCGAGAGATCGCCCACGACGTCGACGCCGTTCACGAGGTTGTCGTTGTTGCGCTCGGTGTCGGTCGGGTCCTGGATCTTCATCGCCAGGATCTTGTCTTTCGTCATGTTCGGCGCATACGAGCGCCAGAGTCCCAGCACGTGCTCTGCGTACTCCTCGCGCAGCGCGCGCCAGCCCGCCGGGCCGCCCGCCTCCAGCCGGTACGGCGCGTACTGCCAGACGACGGCGGTGTGCTTGCCCGGCGGCGCCTGCGACGGATCGTGCAGCGTGGGCATGCAGACCTGCAGCATCTCCTTGCGGGGCGTCTCGCCCATCGCGATCTGCTGGTAGGCGCGCACCTGCTCGATCACGTCGCCGCCGAACATCTCCTGGCTGAACGCGTTGTTGACCGGCGGATTGCCCGACGCGGCGCGGTAGCCGGGCGGCTCGGAGAGCGCGAGGTGCAGGACGAAGAGCGAGCGGCCGCGCGTGTGGTACTGCCGCACGCGCCGGACGAAGGATTCCGGCAGGTGCTCCTCGCCAACCATGTCGAGGAAGCTCTTCTTCGGCTCGACGTTGGTGATCACCGCCTTCGCGGCGTCGATCTTCTCGCCATCGGCGAGCTCGACGCCGGTGGCGCGCTTGCCGCGCAGGAGGACGCGCTTTACCGCGACGCCCGTGCGCACCTTGCCGCCGTGCGCTTCGAGCGCGCGGCGCAGCCCTTCGGCGAGCTGCTGCGAGCCGCCGACGCAGATTGGCGCCTCGCCCGTCAGGATGCGCATCAGGCAGATCCAGCCCAGCCCGAACTGGTCGGGCGCGAAGCCGAGCACGGTGAGCCGCGTGAGGAAGTGGACCTTGACCTCGGGGCTCTCGAAGAGCTCGTTCAGGAGCTGCACCGGCGTGCTCATCTGCCACTGCAGGAGCTGCTGGCCTTCGGGCGACTTCTCCAGCTCCGCGGCCTGCACCGAGGGCGGCAGCGGCGGCGAATACATCAGCGGATGGACCGTCGCCTGCACGAATTCGCCGTAGTCGGCGATGAGCTGCCGGTAGGTATCCGCGTCGCGCACCGAGAACTTCGCCAGCTCCGCGGCCATCCTCTCCGGCTCGCGATACATCACGATCGCCCGGTGGTCGGGGAAGATCGTGCCGCGCAGGTGCTCGGGGTAGACGTAGCGCACGCCGTGGCGCTCGAGCTCCAGGTCGCGGTAGACGGGGCTCGAGGGGATGTGCGTGTGCACCACCGAGCAGATGTTGTGCTTGAAGCCCGGCAGCGTGGCTTCCTCGGTATGGCAGGCGCCGCCGATGCGATTGAAGCGCTCGAGCACCAGGACCGAGGCGCCGCTGCGCGCGAGGTAGGCCGCGCAAGCGAGGCCGTTGTGGCCGCCGCCGATGACGACGAAGTCGTATGCCACGAGCCGGTCAGTTCGGCTTCGCGCCGACCGAGGCCGCGACCTTCGCGATCTTGTCGACCTCCGCGGAAAGAAAGCGCCCGAGCTCCTCCGGCGTGCTGCTCGCGGCGTCGGTGCCGAACGAGGCGAAGCGCTCCTTGACCTCGGGCATCGCCATGATGCGCACGATCTCCCGGTTCAGGCGCTGCACGACGTCCTTCGGCATGCCGGCGGGGCCGACCACCGCCTGCCAGGTCATGAACGCGTACTCCGGGTAGCCGGACTCCGCGAAGGTCGGCACGTCGGGCACGGCCGGGGAGCGCTGCGGCGTGGTCACCGCGATCGCGTTCAGCCTGCCGGCCTTGACCTGCGTGATCACGTCCGAGATGTTGGCGAACATGATCTGCGCCGTGCCGCCGATCATGTCCTGCATCGCCGGCGCGCCGCCCTTGTAGTGCACGGTCACCCAGTCGAGGCCGGCGATCTGCTTGAAGCGCTCGCCGGTCAGGCGCGTAAGCGTCGTCGCGCCGGGCGAGGCCATGTTGAGCTTGCCCGGGTTGGCTTTCGAGTACGCCACCAGCTCCTTCACGTTCTTCGCCGGCACCGAGGGATGCGTCACGGCGATGATCGGCACCGTCGCGACGAGCGAGACGGGCGCGAAGTCCTTGACCGGGTCCCAGGAGAGATTGGCGAAGAAAGCGGGCGAGGTTGCGAACGAGGTGGCCGCCATGAACAGCGTGTAGCCGTCGGGCGCCGAGCGCGCCACCTGCTCGGCGGCGATGTTGCCGCTCGCGCCGGCCTTGTTCTCCACCACGATCGGCTGGCCGAGCGCCTGCGAGAGCTTGTCGCCCAGCGCGCGCGCCGCGAGGTCGGTCGAGCCCCCCGGCGGGAAGCCCACCAGCAGCTTCACCGGGCGGTTGGGATAGCTTTGCGCGCTGGCAAGCGCACTTGCGAACGCGAGAAGGACTGCGAGGAGTGTTCTCATGGTTCCTCCGTTTTCTACAATTTCAAGTTCATGGAAGCGACCTTGCCTTCATCCATCACCACTCCCAAGCCGGGACGCTGGGGCACGAGGGCGAACCGGCCTTCCGAATTTCGATCTATCTGAAGCGGCTCGGCGAGGTAGTCCGACGCGATATGCTGTGGGCCGTTGAGGTCGCAGGGGTAGTCGATGCCGTAGGCGGCGAAGAGGTGCACCGAGGCCGCGAAGCCGATCGGCGCGTCCATGAGGCCGCTGCCGATGAGCCTCAGGCCCGCGTTGCGCGCGAGGTCGCAGAGCTGCCGCGCGTAGTGGATGCCGCCGGTCTTGTTCACCTTGATCACCAGCCCCTCGACCGCCTCGCGGCGGATGAGGTCGATCACGAGAGGCAGGCCCATGGCCGCTTCGTCGAGGCAGATGGTGAGCCGCGTGGCCGAGACGAGCTTCTTCATGCCGTAGAAGTCCGACATCGGAATCGGCTGCTCGAAGAGCTCGATGCCCAGCGCCTCGAAGCCGCGCGCCGCGGCGAGCGCGTCGGCGAGCGTGTAGCCCTGGTTCGCATCCGGCCATACGGTGGATCCCTTCGCCAGCTCGAGCACCTTGCGCACCCGCTCGATGTCGAGCTTTGGCTCGTGGCCGACTTTGACCTTGAAGGCGCGGTAGCCCTCGGCGAGGCCCTGCTCCACCGACTTCGCCGTGCCTCCCACGTCGGGCGCCGACACCAGCCAGGAGAGCTCGATGCGGTCGGCGCCCTTCGCGCCGAGCCAGCTCTGCAGGTTGATGCCGAGCTTGCGGCACACGAGGTCGTGCGCGGCGAGGTCGAGCGCCGCCTTCGCCACCGGTTGGCCCGGGTCTAGGCCGGGCGCGAGCTCGGTGTTCATGGCGGCGTGCAGTCCCGCGATGTCGAACGGGTCTCGGCCGATGAGCCCCGGGGCGAGCACGTGCTTGATGCTGGTGAAGGCGGACTGCACCGTCTCCGCCGACCAGCGCCGGCTCGGCCCCGCCTCGCCCCAGCCGACCGTGCCGTCGTCGGCGGTCATCTTCACCAGCACGAGCTGCTTGCCCTCGTCGATCGTGCGCGACACGCCGCGCGAAAGCGTGGCCACTGCCTTGAGCGGCAGCCGGACCGGCAGCGTGTCGATGCGCGCGATTTTCATCAGTCGACCTTGATGTTGGCGGCGTTGGCCACCTCTGTCCACTTCCTGATCTCGCCGCGCACCAGCTTGTCCAGGCTCTCGGGCGTTCCCGGGCGCACGTCCATGCCGAGCTTTGTGAGCCGCTCGCGCACGTCGGGCTGGTTGAGCACGGCGTTGACGTCGCGGTTGAGCTTGGCGATGACGTCGGCAGACGTGCCGGCGGGAACGTAGAAGCCGTGCCAGATGATGTAGTCGAATCCCGGCGCCAGCGTCTCGGCGAGCGTGGGCAGCTGCGGCAGGTCGGGGATGCGCTCGATCGTTGTCGCGGCGAGTGGCCGCAGCTTGCCGCTCTTGATGTGCGGCAGCGCATCCACCAGCGTCATCATCATGGTGTGCGACTCGCCGGCGAGCATCGCCTGCGCCGAAGGCGCCGAGCCCTTGTAGGGCACGTGCACCGCCTTCATGCCGGTGATCTGCGCCAGATGCTCGAAAGCGAAGCGGATCGCCGAGAGGTTGCCCGCCGAGGCGAAGTTGAGCTTGCCCGGGTTGGCCTTGGCGTACTGCACCAGCTCCCGCGGCGTCTTCGCCGGCACCGAAGGATGCACCACCAGCACGCTCGGGAAGACCGAGAGCATCGCCACCGGCGCGAGGTCGCGCTGCGCGTCGTAGGGCAGGTTCTTGTAGACCGCCGCGCTGACCGCGAGCGCGGGCGTGGCGAGCAGCATCGTGGTGCCGTCGGGCGCCGACTTGGCGACGTGCGCCGCGCCGATGTTGGCCGAGGCGCCGGGCTTGTTCTCGACCAGTACGGGCTGCTTCCACAGCTCGTTCAGCTTCGGCTGCAGGATGCGCGCGAGCACGTCAGCGGAGCCGCCCGGCGGGAACGGCACGACGATGTGCACCGGCTGCGATGGGAACGACTGGGCCCAGCCGTTGAAGCTGGCCAGCAGAAATGCGAGGGAGAGAAAAATCTTATGCATGACATCCTCCTTGAGAATCAATGTCCATAGCTGTTGCGCAGCGGCTCGCGGCTGCGCGGACTGCGCACGAAGCGCTTCGGCACGAGCGCGTTGAAGTCCACATAGCGTCCCGGATCGAGCGTCTTGCCCTGCAGGCCCGGGTACGCCGGGTCGTAGCGGATGCAGCGGAACACCATGTTGTTGGTGCCGAAGATCGGGTGCTCGTAGTAGAAGGGGCTCACGTACTCCCAGACGGTGTCGCCCTCGGTGGTGACCTCGAAGAGCCTGCCCTTCGTGCACTCGCAGATCACCGTGGTGCCGCGCGCCGTGCGCTGCGCGCCCGAGCAGATGAAGCTCGAGAAGTCGAACACCGGGTTCTCCTTGTACTCCCAGACGATGCGGTCGGTGCGCGGGTCGACTTCGATCACGCGCGAGAAGTCGATCGTGGTATACGCGCGGTGCGCGCCGTTGTCGAAGACCAGGATGTTGCCGTTCTCGAGGAACGTCGGGTGGTGCTGCCCGGCGATGCGTCCCGGGCCCCAGCGCCAGGCGATCGCGCCGCTCTTGCGCTCGATGATGGCGATGGTGTTGATGCAGCGGAAGCTCACCAGGATGTTCCCGTCGGGCATCTCCGAGAGCGAGTTGAGGTTGGTCCAGCGGTCGCGCGGGTGCAGCGGCCCGATCACGTCGCGCTCCGGGTCGAGGTGCTCGAAGGTGAGCCATTCCCACACCACGCGCCCATGGCGGTCGATCTCCTGGATCGCCTCGCCGTACATCTCGCCTTTTCTCTCGGTGCCGGGCTGCCCGCCCTTCACGCGGCGGGCCATCTCATCTGGCACCTTGCGCCACTTCGCCACCAGCACGTTGCCGTTCGCGAGCGGGGCGAAGCAATGCGAGAGGTAGGGATCGCGGTACTCCCAGGCGATCTTGCCGTCCCAGTCGACCTCCGCGAGCTGCCCGCCGTTGCCGGCGAACTCCGGGATCGCCGGCGGCATCGTGCGCCCCGCGTAAAGCAGTCGCCCGTTGGGCAGGAGCTGCCCGTAGTTGCCCGGCAGGTTCTCCACCGGCCAGCGGTGCACGATCGTGCCCCACATGTCGATGAGCCACACGTTGCGCCCGTACATCGGCGCGAAGAGCGTGTAGCCGTTCGCCGCGCGATCGGGCTCGTAGTGCGTCACGCCGTGGACGCTGCGCATTCCGGCGCTCATTCGAAAGCCTCCTCGTAGAGCCGCTTCGCCGCCTGCTCGTCGAAGCGGCGCGGATTGGTGGCGGTGCAATGGTCCTCCGCGGCCTGGGCCGCGAGCGGCGCGAGCGCCGCCTTCGTCACGCCCATATCGCGCAGACGCCGCGGCAGGCCGAGCTCGCCGAGCAGCCGCTCGAAGGCGTCCGGGACTTCTTGCCCGGAGCGCACGCCGATGGCGCCGGCGAGCCGCTCCATCTCGCGAGCGCAACTTTGTTGATTGAAACGCAGGACCGGCGGCAGGAACAGCGCGTTCAGCGTGCCGTGGTGCAGGCGCAGATCGAGCCCACCGAGCGGATGGCTCAGGCTGTGCACCGCGCCGAGGCCCTTCTGGAACGCGAGCCCGCCCATGAGCGCGCACAGCATCATGTCCTCGCGCGCCTCGAGGTCGGCGCCGTCGGCGTGCGCGCGGCGGATCGCGCGCCAGCCGCGCGCCAGGCCCTCGAGCGCGATGGCCTCGGCGACCGGGTTCTTCCTCGAGCTGCAGCAGGCCTCGACGCAGTGCGAGATGGCGTCCATGCCGGTCGCCGCGGTAAGCGCCGGCGGCATGCTTGCCGTCAGCACCGCGTCGCAGACTGCGGCCTTGGGCAGCAGATGCGGGCTGAGGAAGCCGAGCTTGCGCCCGGAATCGAGCTTGAGCAGCGCCGCGCGACCAACCTCGCTGCCGCTTCCGGCAGTGGTCGGCACGGCCACGAGCAGCGGCCCACCGCTCTTTATTCTCGAGATCCCCTGGTTAAGGACCGCGTACTGCTCCAGCGGCGGCTCGTGGCCGGCCATCATGGCGACGAGCTTCGCCAGGTCGATCGAGGCACCGCCGCCGAACGCGACGAGGCCGTCGCAGCCGCAGCTGCGGTAGAGCGCAAGGCACGAGCGCAGATTGCCCTCGGTGGGATTCGTCTCGGTCCCGTCGAACACGTCGGAGATGCCGAGCCGCCGCACGATCCCGAGCCCGACCAGCCCGGCGTCCGTCACTACGAGCGGTTTCTCGATCCCCAGCCGCGCGAGGAGCTCCGGCAGCACGCCGAGGGCACCGCGGGCGAAGTACACGTCGTTGAGGTAAGAGATCGCGTCGAGCTTCATCGGTAGTTGAAAAAGACCGGACTTCCCCAGGCGACGTGGCCGTTCTTCTGCCGCGCGCGGAGGTAGGCGTACGAGCGCCGCCCTGCCGGCACGTCTAGCATGCAGCGGCCCGCGAGCGAGGAGGCGGCGAGCGGCACCAGCCGGTGCCACTGCCACGCTTCCTTCGGGAAAGGCCCGGTGAAGCGGTTCACCGAGCCGCGCGCCAGCTCTCCGAGGGCATGGCGGTGTTGCTCCTTGGCGGGCTCAATCAGCGAAAGACTCAGAACCGTGTTGGCGTCGCCTTCGATCTCCAGCACTACGCTTTGGTTCGGGTTCTCGCGATAGGCGTTCTGCCGTGCGGTGTAGGAGCGGATCGCGAGCCGGTTCTCGCCTTCCCTGTGGAAAACATGTCTCCGTTTCTCGTCGAAGGGCATCGACTGCAGGCAGGGAAAGAACCGCAGGAGGCGCCCGCCTTCGACGGCCACCTCCATCTCCCAGTCGCACACCCGGTTGAGGGCAAGCGCGCCCCACGGGCCCCAGCCCCATTCCAGGCGGAGCTGCATGGATGCTCGATAAGCACTTTCCTCTGCGAAGAAGTCCTTCGAATAGAACCTCTGCACTACGCGGCCATCCTGGATGACCTCGACCACATCGAGCTCATCGCGGCCGCGCGCCGCGAGCGCGACGTTCACCTTCTTGCCGGCGTCGATGCTCGCGCCCATCGGCTCGCCTTCGACCGAGAAGTCGAGCTCTATGCGATCCCCGGTAAGGGCGTAGGTGCGCCGGGCGCGGATCGCCTCGAAGATGCCCTCGCGGGAAAAGTCCGCGACGAGCGCCGCCATCAGGCCCTCGCCGTAGGCGCCCGGGAAGCCGGCATGGTCGTCGGAAGAGCCGACGAAGCCGAAGCGCAGGCCGGCCTCGAGCGCAGCGCGCGCCGTGTTCGAGGTCTCGCGGCCGCCCATCGAGTGCGTGAAGAAGGAATACGGGCCGCGGTCGTCCTCGGAGTTGCCGTGCTCGGAGTAGATCTCGACGACCGGGGTGCAGTCCTCGCGGAAGACCTCCCAGTTCACGCCACGCCGGCCCTTCGGGTAGGCGAGGTGGTGCGGGATCATGAGCGCCCGCTCTTCGAGGCAGAAGCGCCGCAGCTTCTCCGGCTCCTCCGCGTAGAAGAGCGGTCGGTGGTCGCGCGGGAAGACGACGCACTGGTCGCCCCAGCGCGACGAGTGCCACTCGAAGCCGAGGAAGGCGCAGAACTCGCCGTCGCGGTTCCCCTCGGCGATCACCTGCTGCACGCGCGCCCAGGTGTCCTTCAAGCGCTTGAAGCCGTCGATCCAGTGCCGCTCGCGCGCGCCTTCCATCGAGGGCATGTCGTGCCAGCTGGAATGTCCCGTGAAGGCGAAGAAGTCGAGGTGCGTGCGCGCCACCTCGAGCGAGCGCTCGATCGAGCCCACGCCGTAGCCGTGCGCATTGTGGTTGTGGATGTCGCCGTAAACGATCCGGTAGCCGCTCACGCGAGCCAGCGCTCCAGGTTCTCGCGCACGAACGCGTCGTCGTTCAGCTCCGGGTAGGCCGCGTAGACGCGGTCGATCTCCTGCGCCTGCCCGGGCGAGAGCGTCTCCTTCGGGTCGAGGCACCAGATACCCTCGAGCAGCCCCTGGCGGCGCAACACCTCGTGGCAGCCGGGGATGCAGCCGGCGAAGTTGTTCGCAACGTCGAAGAAGGCGCTGTTGCAGTCGGTCACCTTCCCGTCCAGGGCGAGATCGACATCCCCTTTCTGGATCCTCTGGAACAGTTCGACGGCGCTCTTCGTCCACACGCTCCAGTGGCCGAGCAGCCCGCCCTTGATTCGCATGCGAACCTCTTCAGAGCCTCTCCTGATGGAGAACGGAAGGGCAAGATCGAGCACGATGTGATCGTCGTTGCCGGTGTAGAGCGTGACGCGCTCCTCGGCGCGTGCCTCGACGACGCCGCGCACCACGTCGAGGGTGCGGTAGCGGTCGAACGGCGCGATCTTGATCGCCACCACGTTCTCGATCGCCGCAAAGCGGCGCCAGAACGCCGCGGGCAGGTACAGGCCGCCGACCGCCTCCTGGAGATAGAAGCCGAAGAGCGGAATCTCTCGCGCCACCGCGGTGCAGTGCTCGATCAGCTCGTCCACGCTCGCGCCCTTCATCGCGGCGAGCGAGAGCATGGCGGCGTGGTACCCCAGGCTCCGGGCGACGGCGGCCTCCTTCCTCGCCTGCGCGGTGCGCCCGACGAGGCCGGCGACCATGAGCACCGGCCGCTTCGCCCAGCCGCGCGCCTCTTCCATCGCCGTGCGTAGCACCGGCTCGTAGAGGCCCGCCTCGCGGATCGCGAACTGCGTCGAGTGCACGCCGACGGCGAGCCCGCCGGCGCCGGCGTCCAGGTAGTAGCGCGTGAGCGCGCGCTGGCGGCGCGCGTCGAGCTTGCGCTGCGCGTTTAGCGCGAGCGGGTGCGCCGGGATCACCGTCCCTCTCTTCAGCACTGCGAGGATTTCCGGCGGTATCTGCGTCCAGTGAGAAATCATCACTTCACCCCAGTTCAGGACCGGCGATCGCCGCGAGCCGGCGCGGGTCGCCGAAGAGATCGTTGCGGCCGAGCGCCATGCGCGTGTACGGCCGCTCGCGAGAGAAGCCATGGTCCTCGAGCCAGCGGGCCAGAGGCGCGTGCCGGTCGAGCGCGTCGACGATCACCTGCCCCGCGATGCGGGCGCACGCGAAGCCGGCGAGCTCCGCCGCGGCGGCCTCGTCCTCGGCGACGATCGGGCCGAGATGCGTGGCGATGCGCCCCTCGCGCCCGAGCAGGAAACCGCGCAGCCCGCCGTGTTCTTCGACCACACAAGAGAACCCCGAAGAACGCCGACGCAGCCGCTCGAGCAACGGCGCGCGGTCGCAGCCGAAGGCCTGCGCATCGAGCGCCAGCACTGCCGGCCAGTGCCTTTCCTCCAGTAAATGGGGACGGACCCCATGTTCCTCATTACGGTTCTTCGTTTCGGACGTGACGGCGGTCCGCCTCCAACGCGTGATCGCCCAGCCATCGCGGAAGCCGAGCGGCTTGTAGACCTCGCGCCCGGCAGGCGTGGCGTCGAGCACCGGCACCATGCCGGACTCCCGGAGCACCTCGATGCAGCGGCGGAGCAGCCGCGTGGCGACGCCGCGCCGGCGGAATGGTCCGGCCACGAGCACCATGCTGATCCAGCCGAAGCCGCTCGGATACGGGAGCGTCGCGGCCGTGGCGGCAAGGCGGCCCGCGTCCTTTACCGCGAACGCGCGCCCGAGTTCTAGGAAAATGCGCCAGTCGGCGGCGTTCTGGTTCCAGCCCGCCTCGGCCACGAGCGCTTCGGCCGCCGGGATGTCGGCGTCGGTGAGCGGGAGCTCAGTACTTGCCATCCCTCGTCCCGAAGTGCGTGTCCTTCCCGAGGCTCGGCCCGCCGCGCGACACCCAGTCGGCGACCCAGTCGATCATCGCCGATAGCGGAACCCGCGGCGCCCCGAAGAGCCGCTGCGACGCGACGGTGTCCACGACCCAGGCGCTCCGCGCTTCGCTTCCGGTGACCTTGGGCGCCTTGCCGAGGCGCTTGCCGAACTCGCCGGCAAGCCAGCGCACGCTGGTGTGCCGCGGCCCGGTGATGTTGATGGGCGTTGCCGGCGAAGTGCAGTGCGCGAGCAGTCGCAGCGCCTGCTCGTTGGCGTCGCCTTGCCAGATCACGTTGACATGCCCCATCGTGACGTCGAGCGGGCGGCCGGCGTCCACGGCGGAAGCGATGTCGTAGAGCACGCCGTAGCGCATGTCGATCGCGTAGGAAAGCCGCACGATGCGCCCGGGCGTGCCCCACTTGTGCGAGCCGTAGAAGAACATCTGCTCACGTCCGACGCAGGAATTCGCGTAATCACCGGCCGGCGGCTCGGTGGGGGTCGCCTCCGTGGCACCCGGGCCGTTTACGTCGGCATAGGGATACACGCAGATCGTCGAGAACACGACCATGCGCGACTCGCGGAAGGTCTCTGCCACGTTGAAAGGCACGCCGGCGTTCATCGCCCAAGTAAGCGCGGGATTGCCTGCGGCACCAAACTTGTGCCCGGCCATGAAGACGACATTCCTCGTCCGCGGCAGGCGCTCGAGCGCCGCGCGGTCGAGGAGATCGCAGGCGATGCACTCGATGCCCCAGCCTTCCAGCTTCTCGCGCAGCCCCTTCTCGCTGAAGCGCGCCACACCGATCACGCGCTTCGCCGGCGCTGCCCGCTTCGCCATGCGCGCGAGCGTCGGCCCCATCTTGCCGGCCACGCCCAGCACCATGATGTCGCCGTCGATGCGCGCGAGATCCGCCTCGAGCTCGGGCGTGGACGCGGTCATGAAGTCCTCCAGATGCTCGACGTTCTCGAAGCGCTTGGGCAGACTCGTCATCGTTCCGGTCTCAAGTAGCCGATCACCACGTCCTCCATGTGTGCGAGGCGCGCCGCGCGCTGGCCCGCGGCAAGCAGGTCGCGGCGGAAGATCACCGACAGCGTGTGGCGGTTGGAAAGATAGAAATAGCCGAGGCTCGCGATGGTGATGTAGAGCTGCACCGGGTCGACGCCCTCCCGGAACGCGCCCGCCCGCACGCCCCGGCCGAGCAGCCGCCCGATCGCCTCGACGAGCGGCGAGTGCATGTCGGCGACCGTCGGCGAGCGCTTCAGGTGCCGCCCCTGGTGCAGGTTCTCGCTGTTCAACAGCGTGATGAACTCGGGGTGCGCGAGCTGGAATCGCCACGTGAAGCTCACAAGGCGGCGCAGCGCCTCCTCGGGTTTCCCCTTGTCGAGCTCGAGCGCCTTCTCTGCCTCGCGGATCGCGGCATACGCGCGCTCGAGCACCGCGAGGAAGAGCTCATCCTTGCTGCTGAAGTAGTAGTACAGCATGCCCACATTCGCGCCCGCCTGCGCGGCGATGCGCTCGACGCGGGCGCCGCCCAGCCCCAGGCGCGCGAACTCCGCGGTCGCCGCCTCGAGGATCCGCTCGCGTAGCGGCTCGCCCGTGGCGCCCGCCGGACGCCCGGCGCCGCGGCGCCTCGCCAAAGCGCGGGCGGCACGGCCATTGCGGGGCTGAAGGCGCGTCGACATCAGAAATTAAGCAGGCGCTTAATTATACGCGTCGCGTCGTCGCCACCACCACGCCGGCGATGATCGTGGCGATCCCGGCGGCGTGGAAGGCGGCGAACCTCTCGTCGAGCAGGACGATGGCGAGTACGGTGGCGAACGCCGGCAGGAGGTGCAGCGTGAAGCCGGCGGTGTTGGCACCAACGACCGCCACGCCGCGGTTCCAGAACATGAAGCCTGCGACCGAGGCTGCGAGCGCGACGTAGAGCACCCCCGTGACGAGCGTCGCGGAGGGCAGCCCCGCGGGCGGCTCCCTCAGCAGCGCGAGCCCGTAGAACGGCGCGAGCATCGCCACACCCATCACCGAGATCACGAAGAGGAAGGCCGCGCCCTCGAGCGCCGGCGGCCGGCGCTTGAGCAGCACCGAGTAGATGCCCCAGATCGGCATGGCGAGCAGAATCCAGGCGTCGCCGACATTGAACTCG
>DASRKB010000256.1:0-26042 GCA_035649175.1 Burkholderiales bacterium
GCCGAGACGCCGAGCGCCCAGGCGCTCGAGCGCGTAATCGAGCGCGAGCTGCTGGTGCAGCAGGCGCTCGCCGCGGGCCTGGAGCGCGACCCCGAGGTGCGCCGCGCCGTCGACGACGCGCGCCGGCGCGTGCTCGCCCAGGCCTGGCTCGATCGCCGCGCCGCCCCGCGCGCACAGGCCACGCGCGAGGAAGTGCGCGCCTTCTACGCCGAGAACCCGGCGCTGTTCGCCGAGCGGCGCGTATACCGCCTGCGCGAGCTCACCGTGCCGGCGGGCGCGCAGCTCGTGGAATGGCTGCGCGCGCGGGCCGCCAAGGCAAAGGACCTGGAAGAGCTCGCCGCGTGGCTGCGCGCCCGCGACGTGCGCTTCAGCGCGGCGACGCTCGCCGCGCCCGCCGAGCATCTTCCGCTCGGCATCCTGCCGCGCCTCGCGCGCATGCGGCCCGGCGAGATCGGCGTGTTCGCCTTGCCGCCCGGCGCATCGGTGATCGAGCTGCTGCAGGCCGAGGCCGCGCCGCTCGGCGAGGAGGAAGCCGCGCCCCTCATCGAGCAGTTCCTGGCGCGGCGCAAGCGGCTGGAGCTGGCCGAGGCCGAGCTGAAGCGGCTGCGGCAAGTGGCGGCGATCGAATACGTAGGCGACTTCAAAGCGAGGGAACGATGAAACGAGTCTTTTTTGCACTGTTGGCCCTGTTCATGGCCGCCCCGGCGGCGGCGAGCGAGAAGCTGGGGGTGGGCGACGCCGTGCGCGTCTCCGTGTTCCAGCAGCCCGACCTCACCACCGAGACGCGCGTCAGCGAGCGCGGCACGATCGACATGCCGCTCATCGGCGAGGTGAAGGTCGATGGCCTCGCCACAGGGAGCGCGGCGGCGAAGATCGCGGCGCAGCTCAAGCAGGGCAAGTTCCTCAAGAACCCGCAGGTGAGCGTCGCCCTCATCACGCTGAGGAGCCGCCAGGTGTCGGTGCTCGGCCAGGTGACCCGCCCCGGGCGCTATCCGCTCGACGATACGAGCTCGCGGCTTGCCGACGTCATCGCGGCGGCGGGCGGGCTCGCACCCGAGGGCTCGCACAAAGTCAGGGTCATGCGCGAGGGCAAGACCGAGACCATCGATCTCTTCGCCAAGAGCCACGAGCTCAAGGGCGGCGAGACGGTGCTCGTCGAGCGCGCCCCGGTGTTCTATATCTACGGCGAGGTGACGCGCGCCGGAGCCTATCGCCTCGAGCCCAACCTCACGGTGATGCAGGCCATCTCGCTTGGCGGCGGCATCACCCCGCGCGGCAGCGACCGGCGCCTGAAGCTCAGGCGTGCGGGCCAGGACGGCAAGATCGTCGAGACCGACGTCAGCCTGCGCGACAGCGTCAAGGCGAACGATGTGATCTACGTCCGCGAATCGATCTTCTAGGGAGACGCAAGCCATGGACATGAGCCAGTTCCTCCAATCCCTGCGCGCGCGCCGCAAGGCCTTCGTGCTGGTCTTCCTCGCCACCGTCATCGCGGCGATCGCCGTGGCGCTCGTCGTGCCCAAGCGCTACGTCGCCACGGCCACGCTGCTCATCGACGCGCGCGACGAGCAGACCATGAGCCCTGCGCGCCTCTCGCCGCGTGAGCGCGCGGGCTACATCCATACCCAGGTGGACCTCGTGAAGAGCGGGCGCGTGGCGCAGCGGGTGGTGCGCGAGCTGAAGCTCGCCCAGCAGCCCGCCGTGCGCGAGCGCTTCGAGGCGGAGACCGGCGGCGCGGGCTCGATCGAGCACTGGATCGCCGAGCAGCTCCTCGAGAAGCTGAAGGTCGACGCCTCGGCGAGCAACATCGTCACCATCACGTATTCGGGCACGAGCCCCGAGATGGCCGCCGCGGTGGCCAACGGCTTCGCCCAGGCCTATCTCGCCACCGCGCTCGAGATGCGCACCGAGCCCACGCGGCAGGCCGCGACCTGGTTCCAGGACCAGCTGAAGGGCTTGCGCTCGCGTGTGAACGAGGCGCAGGCGAAGCTCGCCAAGTTCCAGAAGCAGAAGGGCATCCTCGCCGCGAGCGAGCGCGTCGACGTCGAGGCCGCGCGCCTGGGCGAGCTCTCGCGGCAGCTGCTCGACGCGCGCAACGCCACCTACGAGGCGGCGAGCCGCTACCAGCAGGCCCAGGAGGTGCTCGGCCGAGGCGCCTCGCCCGACGCCGTCCCCGCGGTGCTCGCCGACACGTACATCAACGGCATTCGCGCCGACCTGGTGCGCGCGGAGGCGCGCCTGCAGGAGCAAAGCGCGGTGCTCGGGCCGAACCACCCCATCTACCAGCGCACCGTGGCGGAAGCGCAGGGCCTGCGCGAAAAGCTCGCCGCGGAGATGAAGAAGACCGTGGCGGGCCTGGGCAACGCCCTGCGCCAGTCGCAGCGCCGGGTGCAGGACCTCGAGCAGGCGATGCAAGCGCAGGAGGCGCACATCCTCGCCCTGCGCGACCACCAGGCCGAGCTCGCCGTGATGACCCGCGACGTGGACAGCGCCCAGCGCGCCTACGACGCGGTGCTCGTGCGCTACGAGACCAACGCCATCGACAGCCGTGCCCAGCAGACCAACGTGGCCATGCTCACCCCGGCGGTCGAGCCCCTGCAGCACGCCCACCCCAAGGTGGGCCTGATCAGCATGCTTTCGTTGCTGGTGGGCGCGCTGCTCGCCGCCGGCGTGGTCTACGTGCTCGAGACGCTCGACCGCCGCGTTCGCTCGCGCGCCGACCTCGAGTCGCGCCTCGCCGTGCCCTCGCTCGGCCGCATTTCGCGCTGGCAGCCCACGGGCAGGCTGCTCCCCGCGCCGCTGCGCACTGCCCGCGCTCTTCCCCACCCCTGGTGACCGACATGCTAGCCCAACCGACCGACAACATACTTCCCATCGAAGCGAGCCCCCGCGCGACGGGGCGCCACATCGGCGCCATCCTCATGGATGAGGGCAAGCTCACCGCCTCCGACGCCGAGCAGGTGCTCAAGCGCCAGCGTGAGCTCGGCTGGCGATTCGGCGAGGCGGCCATCGAGCTGAACCTCATCACCGACACCGACCTGCGCCAGGCGCTCGCCAAGCAGTACGAGTTTCCCTACCTGGTGTCCGGTCCCGAGGGGGTGAGCAAAGAGCTGATCGCCGCCTGGGACCCCTTCAATCCGGTGGTGGAGGAGCTGCGCGCGGTGCGCACGCAGCTGCTCATCCGCTGGTACGACGCCGCGGCCAATCGCCGCACCCTCGCCATCGCGAGCGCCTGCTCGCGCGAGGGACGCAGCTTCGTCGCCGCGAACCTCGCCGTGGTGTTCTCGCAGCTCGGCAGCCGCACGCTGCTCATCGACGCCGACTTCCGCGCTCCGTGCCAGCAGAGCATCTTCAACATGCCGGACCGTTTCGGCCTGTCCTCGGTGCTCTCGGGGCGCGCGGACCTCTCGGCAGCGGTGCCGGTGGCGGGCCTCGCCGGCCTCGCCGTGCTGCCCGCGGGACCCTTGCCGCCCAATCCTCTCGAGCTGCTTTCGCGGCCGAGCTTCGCGGCGATGCTCGCCCGCGCGCAGGCCGAGTACGACACGATCCTCATCGATACGCCGCCGGTGACCGAGTACTCGGACGCGCAGAGCGTCGCGTTCCGCGCCGGCGACGCGCTGCTCGTCTCGCGCAAGGACGTGACGCGTCTCGCCGACACCGAGACCGCGGTGCGCGAGCTCTCCGACGGCGCTGCGCGCATCGTGGGCACGCTCATCAACGCGTTCTGAGCATGCGGCGGCCGCCGGAGCGCAAGGCGTTGCTCGCCGCCAGCGTGCTGGCGGCGGGGACGCTGCTGATGTTCTTCGCTCAGTTACTCAAGGCGGGAGGGTTCTGACATGGCTACGGCGTCGCCGTCCCTGCGGCCGGGGCCCGCGGGGGAGTTCAACTGGGTCCTGGTGGCGGGGGGGCTGGTCGCCTTCGCCGCGGCCTGCGGCGTCTCGCTCGCCCTGGGCGAGATGGAGGCGATGTACCTCACCACGGCGCTCGCCCTGTGCATCGCCGTGCTGTTCGACTTCCGCATCGGCGTGGTGACGCTGGTGGTGGTGCTGCCCCTGCAGGCGAGCGCGTTCTTTCCGCACGCCCTGCTGGGCGTTACCGGACTGAATCCCCAGAATCTGCTGCTCGCCGCGACGCTCGGCTCGTATGTGTTGCACGGGAGGCTCAGGCACCCGGGGCGCTTCGTGCCGGCCCCGCTCGCCGTCCTCTACGTGCTGCCGATCGTCGCCGCAGGGATCGCCGGCGCGGCGCACGTCGAAGAGATGGTGCCGTACTTCTACGACAACCAGCTCCTGAACTTCAACGCCCCGGGCGGCTACCTGCGCGACGTTCTGATGAAGCCGCTATTGCTCCCGCTGCTCGCCCTGCTCCTCGGTGCGGCCGCGGCGGCCTCGCAGAAGCCCGAGCGGTTCCTGGTCCCGATCGCGCTCTCGGTGTGGCTGATCTCGCTTCTCGTGCTCGGCTTCGTCGCCGCCTCGGGCGTGCGCCTGGGCCTGCTCGCCGTGAGCACCGAGCGTGGCTTCCTCTCCGCCCTCGGCCTGCACGCCAACGACCTGGGGCGGCTCTTCGCGCTGGCCTACGCGCTGCTGCTGTTCGTCTGGTGGGAGACGCGCCGCCCGGGCTTGAAACTGTTCCTCTTTCTCACCATGGGCGTGCTCGCCTTCGCCCTGCTGCTCACCTTTTCGCGCGGGGCCTTCGTGGGCTTCATCCTGGTGAACCTGCTCTTCCTCCTCTGGAAATTCAACCTGCGCACGCTGGGCCTTGCCCTGCTCGCGCTCGCGGTATGCGCGGCGTTCATGCCGGGCTACGTGATCGACCGCGTCCTGGTGGGCTTCGAGACCGGCGCGGTCGACGACATCAGCGCCGGCCGCGTGGAAGGCATCTGGCTGCCGCTGCTCTCGGAGATTCCGAAGGCGCCGCTCTTCGGCGCGGGGCTCCTTTCGACCACCTGGGCGCTGCCCAACGTCGCCGGGTCGATGCTCACCGTGACCCATCCGCACAACGCCTATCTCGAGGCGCTGCTCGACATGGGCGTGATCGGATTCGCGCTGCTCGCCGCCTACTTCTGGCACGTGTGGCGCGGCTTTCGCGCGCTGGGGGGCAACGCGTGGCTCTCCCCGGAGATGCGCGGCTTCTTCCAGGGTGCGACCGCGGGCTTGCTGTGCTTCCTCGTCACCGGCTTCGCCGGTAGCAGCCTGCGCCCCACGCCCGAGTCCGCGTACCTTTGGCTCGCGATCGGCATGATGTACGGCATGGCCGCGCGGAAACCGGCGGGCTGATGTTCCTGGAAGGCGGTGCAAGCGTGGCTGCCGCAGTCGGGGGCCGGCCGGAGAAGACCTTGTCCGTGTGCTTCGTGGCGCCGCACGCCTGGCCCGCGCTCTCGCGCGACCCGCGCATCGCCGAGGTGGGCGGGGCCGAGGTTCAGCAATCGATCCTCGCGCGGCTGCTCGCCGCGCAGGGTTACCGCGTGTCGATGATCGCCATGGACTACGGCCAGCCCGAGCGCGTGGTGATCGACGGGGTCACCGTGCACAGGATCTTCCGCCGCGACGCCGGGCTGCCCGTGCTGCGCTTCGCGCATCCCCGACTCACCTCGATGTGGCGCGCGCTGCGCGAGGCGTGCGCCGACCTCTACTACTGCCGCTCGGCTTCGCTGTGGGTCGGGGTTGTCGCCGAGTACTGCCGCCGCTACGGCGCCCGCGCGGTGTACGCGGGCGCCTC
The DNA here is from genome assembly GCA_035649175.1 of Burkholderiales bacterium. Taxonomy (GTDB): domain Bacteria; phylum Pseudomonadota; class Gammaproteobacteria; order Burkholderiales; family SG8-39; genus SCGC-AG-212-J23. Next base: position 5,719 of record DASRKB010000256.1, read on the forward strand.
CGACCGCGACTTCGAGCCTGGCCAGGGCGGGCAGATCCGCCTCGCCCGCGACCGGTGGCTTTTCCGCCGCGGCATCGCCGCCGCCGACGCGATCGTGGTGCAGAACGAGCGTCAGCGCCGCCAGTGCCGCGAGACCTTCGGGCGCGAGGCGGTGTTGATCCCCAGCTGCTACCCCGTTGCCGAGCGGGCTTCGCCGGCTGACCGGCAGGACATCCTGTGGGTCGGCACCCTGCACGCCAACAAGCGCCCCGGCATGTTTCTCGACCTCGCCGAGCGCCTTCCCGGGCGGCGCTTCGTCCTGGTGGGCGGCCCGAGCATCGAGGGGCGCGCCACCTACGACGCGGCGCGTGCGCGCGCGGCGGGCCTGCCGAACGTCGAGTTCACCGGCTTCCTGCCCCTCGCGCAGGTCGAGGCGCGCTTCGATAGCGCGCGCCTGCTCGTCAACACCTCGCTCTTCGAGGGCATGCCCAACACCTTCCTGCAAGCCTGGGCGCGCGGCGTGCCCACGGTCGCCACCGTGGATGTGGGCACGGCGGTGAACCGGGTGGTGGCGGACCTCCGGGCACTCGAGTCGGAGGTGGAGAGTCTCTTCGACCAGGAGAAGTGGGCGAGGGCCTCGCAGGCCTGCCGGGCGCACTTTGAGTGCACGCATTCGTGCGCGCACGCCCTGGGCGAGTACGCGCGGCTCTTCGAGCGTCTGGTGCATGCATGAGCGCTGCGGCCAAGGCGATCGCCTCCCTCGACCTGAAGCGTCGCGCGCTGTCGCTCGGCGCGGTCAAGGCCTTCGATCACGCGCTGCAGTTCCTGCTGCCGGTGGTACTGGTGCGCTCCCTGGACACGGCGACCTTCGGCGAGTACCGCCTGCTGTGGCTCGCGCTGGGCACGGTAATGGCCTTCGCGCCGCTCAACATGCCGGGGTCGCTGTTCTTCTTCGTGCCGCGCTCGGAGCCGGGCCGGCGCCGCCGGTACGTGCACAACACGATGCTCTTCCTGCTGGCGGCGGGGGTCGTTGGCGGCATTGCCACGGGGCCCTGGAACGGCCTGCTGCCGGAGGCGGTCGCGCCGCTCGAGCCCTACGGGGCCCTCGTGCCTCTGTTCGTGGCCGCGTGGATCGCCGCCGTGCTGCTCGACGTGCTGCCCACGGTGGACGAGCGCATCGGCTGGCAGGCCGCTGCGACGGTCGGCGTCTCGCTGCTGCGCACCGTGCTCGTGGGGACGGCCGCCTGGGTCACGGGCGACCTGCGCGTGATGCTCTGGGTGCTCGTGGCCACCGCGCTGGTCAAGCTCGTCGTGCTGGCCCTTTACGTGCAGCGCCACCATGGCCTGCGCAAATCCTGGTTCGAGCGCGGGCAGTTCTCCGAGCAGTTCCGCCATGCCGCCCCGTTCGGCGCTTCCAACGCCTTGTACGCGCTGCGCGGCCAGGCCGACCAGTGGGTGGCGGCGTCGCTCTTCGCGCTCTCGAGCTTCGCCGCCTTCTCGATCGCCGCCATCGTCTCGCAGGTGGTGCTCGTGTTCCGCCACGCCGTGCTCGACGCCTTCCTGCCCAGCATGAGCCGCCTGCAGGCCTCGGGCGACCTGCGCGGCATGATGGAGATGAACGCGCGCGGCAACGTCCTCGTGGCGAACGCGCTCTTCCCGCTGCTCGCCTTCACCTTCGCCTTCGCCGAGGACATCGTGGCCTTCATCTACACCGCGGCCTATCTCGAGGCCGCGCCGGCAATGCGCGTGTACATCGTAGGCATGGTGGCCCTGGTGGTGGAGGTGGGGAGCGTCGTGCTGCTCCTGCGCCAGGGGGTGTTCGCTCTGTGGTTCGGGGCAATCGTGCTCGTCGTCGCCGTCGCCGTGAGCTGGAGCGCCGCGCAGCACGTCGGGCTTGCCGGCGCGGCCGCGGGCAGCGTGTGCGCGGTGTACCTCGACCGCTTCATCATGCTGCGGCGCGTCTCGCGCCTCACCGGCATCGGCCTGGGCGCGCTTCAGAACTGGCGCGAGCTCGCGCGCGCCGCGCTGTTCTCGGTGCTCGCCGCGGCGGCGGCCTGGGCGGTGGTGGAGCCGCTCGTCGAGCCGGTCCTGTGGCGACTCGTCCTGGGGGCGGCGCTCATCGCCGCGGTTTACGGCGCGGCGCAGTTCCGCAGGCTGCGCGCATGAAGCTCCTCTTCCTCACCGGCTCGCTCGTGCACGGCGGCGCCGAGCGCCACACGATCACGCTCGCGAACCGCCTCGCCGAGCGCGGCCACGAATGTCACGCCGCGTACGTGAAGGACGACCCGGCGCAGCTCGGCCGGCTGCGCGGGGCCGCCAGCGTGACCTGCCTGAAGGCGCGCCGTTACCTGGATCCTCTTTCCGTCCGGGAGCTGGCAAGACTCATCGCCAGGCGTCAGCCCTCGGTGATCGTGGCCGCCAACCCGTACGCGCTGCTCTACGCGACGCTCGCGCGGCGCGCCGCGCGGCAGCGCGCGGCCATCGCGGCCACCTTCCATACCACGGCGCCGGGAGGCGCCAAGGAATGGCTGCAGATGCTCTATTACCGGCCGTTCTTCTGGAACGCCGAGCGGCTCGTCTTCGTATGCGAGGCGCAGCGCCGCTACTGGAACGCGCGCCGCCTGCACGCCCGGCGCGACCTCGTGATCCATAACGGCATCGACCTCGAGCACTGGCGCCCGCGCGAGCCGCGCGAGCGGGCCTTGATGCGCCGCGTGCTCGGCTTCGCCGAGCACGACTTCGTGGTGGCCATGTCCGCGGTGCTGCGCCCGGAGAAGAACCACGTGCAGCTCGTCGACGCCGTGGCGCGGCTGCGCCGGCGCGGCATCGCCGCGCGCGCGCTGCTCGTCGGCGACGGGCCGACGCGGGCGCAGGTGGAGGCGCTCGCGCGCGCGGCAGGCCTGGAGGACGCGGTGCGCATCACCGGCTTTCAGCAGGACGTGCGCCCGGTGCTCGCCGCCGCCGACGCCGTGGCGCTGTGCAGCCTGTCGGAGACCTTTCCTCTCGCCGCCCTGGAGGCCATGGCGCTCGCCCTGCCGGTGGTGCATTCGCAGGTGGGCGGGGCGGCGGAGATGATCGCGCCTGGCGCGAACGGGCTGCTCTTCCCGGCGCGCGATACCGCGGCGCTCGCCGAGCGGCTGGCCGCGATGGCGAAGCCCGGCGTGTGCGCGCGCATGGGACGCGCCGCGCGCCAGGCGGTCGAGGCCCGCTTCTCGGAGCCTGCCATGGTCGACCGCTACGAGAGCACCTTCTACGAACTCGATGCAGAGAGGAGCACACGTGAAACCCTACGAAGAAGCGCAGCAGCGTATTAGGCGGCATCCGCGCCGCTGGCTGGTCACTGGCGCGGCCGGGTTCATCGGCTCGCACCTCGTCGAGAGCCTGCTCGGGCTCGACCAGGACGTGACGGGACTGGACAATTTTTCCACCGGCAAGCGCGAGAACCTGGAGCTCGTGGCCGCGGCCGTGGGCCCGCGGCGCTGGCGGCGCTTCCGCTTCCTCGAAGGCGACATCCGCTCGCTCGAGGACTGCCGCGCGGCCTGCGCCGGCGCGCACACGGTGCTGCACGAGGCGGCCCTGGGCAGCGTGCCGCGCTCGATCGTCGATCCGCTCGCCTCGCACCATTCGAACGTCACGGGCTTTCTCAACATGCTGGTCGCCTCGCGCGACGCCGGGGTGGAGCGCTTCGTGTACGCGAGCTCGAGCGCCGTGTACGGCGACCATCCGGCGCTGCCCAAGGCCGAGCCGCAGATCGGACGCGCCGTGTCGCCCTACGGCGCCACCAAGCACATGAACGAGATCTACGCCGGAGTGTTCGCGTCCTGCTACGGCTTTCACAGCATCGGGCTGCGCTACTTCAACGTATTCGGGCCGCGCCAGGACCCCGACGGCGCCTACGCTTCGGTGATCCCGGCGTGGATCGGGGCGCTGCTGCGCGGTCAGATCGCCTACGTGAACGGCGATGGCCGCGCGGCGCGCGACTTCTGCCACGTCGACAACGTGGTGCAGGCCAACCTGCTCGCCGCCACGGTGGAGGATCCTCGGGCGCTCGACCAGGCCTACAACGTGGCCCTGGGGGAGCAGACCACGCTCAGCGAGCTCTTCGAGATGATCCGCGCCGCGCTCGCCGTGCGCCTGCCACGCGTGCGCGCCGTGGCCCCCGTGCACCGCGAGCCGCGGCCGGGGGACATGCGGCTTTCGCGCGCCGACATCGGCAAGGCCGCGCGTCTGCTCGGCTTACAGCCCGGCGTGCGCATCCGGAACGGCCTGGAACGCACCATCCAGTGGTACGCCGAGCGCCTGCTTCCTGCGCAACAGGAGAGAAAGGCGGCCCATGTCTGACCTTCTGGAGATCGAAAAGCCGCGCTCTCCGGAAAGCGCGCCATCGGCCCTTCCCACCGTGGCTGTGGTCGGGCTGGGCTACGTGGGCCTGCCGGTGGCGGTGGCGTTCGGGCGCGAGCGGCCCACCATCGGCTACGACCTCTCGCGCCGGCGCATCGAGAGCCTGCGTCATCACGTCGACGCCACCGGCGAGGTGTCCGCCGCCGAGCTCATGGCGGCGCGCCATCTGCGCGCTACGCCCCACGCCGCGGAGCTCGCGCGCGCCGACTTCGTGATCGTCGCCGTGCCCACGCCGATCAACGCGGCGCGCCAGCCCGACCTCGGGCCGCTCGTCTCGGCGAGCGAGGCCGTGGGACGGTCCATGAAGGCCGGCGCCACGGTCATCTACGAGTCGACCGTCTACCCCGGGGCCACCGAGGAGGCGTGCGTGCCGGTCCTGGAGAAGAGCTCCGGCATGCGCTGGCGCCAGGACTTCCACGTCGGCTACTCGCCGGAGCGCATCAATCCCGGGGACAGGGAAAGGCGCTTCGAAAAGATCGTGAAGGTCGTCTCGGGCGACGACGAGGCGACGCTCGAGAAGGTCGCCGCGCTCTACGCCTCGGTGGTGAAGGCGGGCGTGTACCGCGCGCCCTCCATCCGCGTGGCCGAGGCGGCCAAGGTCATCGAGAACACGCAGCGCGACCTGAACATCGCCTTCGTCAACGAGCTCGCCATCATCTTCGAGAAGCTCGGCATCGACACCGCGGAGGTGCTCAAGGCGGCGGGCACCAAGTGGAACTTCCTGCCCTTCCAGCCGGGCCTGGTGGGCGGGCACTGCATCGGCGTCGATCCCTACTACCTGACGCACCGCGCCGAGCTCGCCGGCTACCACCCGGACGTGATCCTCGCCGGGCGGCGCATCAACGACGGCATGGGCGCGCACGTCGCGCGCAAGACCGTGCAGCAGATGATTCACGCGGGGCGCAGCATCAAGGGCGCGCGCGTCAACGTGCTCGGCCTCACCTTCAAGGAGAACTGCGCGGACATCCGCAACTCCAAAGTGGCCGACATCCTGCGAGAGCTCGCGGAGTTCGGCGTCGAGGTGCACGTGCACGACCCGCTGGCGAGTCCCGAGGAGGCGCTCAACCAGTACGGCGTGCGCCTGGAGCGCTGGGAGAACCTGCCCGCGGGCGATGCCCTGATCCTCGCCGTGCCGCACCGGGCGTACCTGGAAACCGAGCTTTCCGAGCTTCGTCAGAAGATCGTGAAGCGAGGGTGCGTGATCGACATCAAGTCGGTGCTCGACGCGGCGACGCTGCGCCGCGAAGGCCTGCGGGTGTGGCGGCTGTAGCGCTCGCCTCGGGCGCCGAGCCGCGCAGGTTGCGCGTGGGCATCTTCGCCGACGCGCGGCGGCAGCCGCGCTGGCTGGTCGAGGGCCTCGCGCGCGCGGCGCGCTCGCCTTTCGCCGAGGTGGTGGCGATCGCCGTGCAGGGCGGTGAGCCGGCAGCCGCGCCGCGGCTGCTGCGCGCCTATGGCCGGCTCGACGCCTGGACCTTCGGTGAGGAGCCCTGCGAGCCGCTCGATCTGCCGGCCTGCGTGCCTCACGGCGTGCTCGCCCAAGGCGAGCGCTGGGCGATCGCCGAGCTCGCGGCCCTCGATCTCGACGTGGCCTTCGCCGTGGGCGGGATCGACGACCGCCTGCTCGACGGCCTCGCGCGCCACGGCGTGTGGCGCTACGCCTTCGACGGCGCGGGCGAGATCGCCCGGGGCTCGCCGCTCACCGCGTCGCAGCTCGTCGTGCGCCTCGCCGCCGGGGCGCCACCGCGCGTCGCCTACGAGTCGTGCTCGCGCACCTACGCGCTCTCGGTGGCGCGAAACCGCGGCGAGCTGCTGCACAAGACGGGCGAGTTCGCGCTGCGAGCGCTGCGCGAGGCGCAGCGTTCGGGACGGGGCTGGCTCGAGCAGTGCCGACCCTATCACCCGGCGCGGGACGAGGCCGCGCCCCCGGTGGGCGCGCTGCTCGCCAGGGTGGCGCGCAACATCCTGCGCCGCGGCGTGGAGAAGGCCGCCGGCATCGAGCAGTGGTTTCTCGCCTTCCGGCTCGACGGGGGCGGGCCCGAAGGCTCGCTCGCCGGCTTCCGGCGCCTCCTGCCCCCCCGGGACCGCGACTGGGCCGACCCCTTCCCCCTCGAGCGCGACGGCCGCTACTACGTGTTCTTCGAGGAGCTCGTGTACAGCACGGGCAAGGGGCACATCGCCATGCTGGAGATCGACGCGGAGGGCCGCGCCTCGGCGCCGGTGCGCGTGCTCGAGCGCGACCACCATCTCTCGTACCCGTTCCTGCTCGAGCACCAGGGCGAGCTGTACATGGTCCCCGAATCGGCGCAGAGCGGCACCGTGGAGCTTTACCGCTGCATCGATTTCCCGCGCCGCTGGAAGCGGCACAAGGTCTTGCTCGAGGGCGTGCGCCTGGTCGACGCCACCCTGCACCGGGGCCCGGACCGCTGGTGGATGTTCGCCAACGGCGCCGCGGGCGAGGCCCGCGTGTTCGACGACGAGCTGCACCTCTTCCACGCGCCCGGGCTGTTCGGGGACTGGCAGCCGCATGCGCGCAACCCGGTGAAGTCCGACGCGCGCGGCGCGCGCCCCGCGGGGGCGCTCCTCTGGCGCAACGGCATGCTGTACCGCCCCGCGCAGATCTGCGTGCCCCGCTACGGGGCCGGCGTGGCCCTGCAGCGCGTGCTGCGCCTCACGCCGCAGCTGTACGCCGAAAGGCAGGAGAAGCAGCTGCTGCCCGATCCCGACTGCGGGCTGCTCGGACTGCACACCGTGAACCGAGCGGGCCACCTCACCGTGGTGGACGCCTTCACCCGGCGGCGGCGAATCTAGCGTCATGCGCACGACCTATCCCCGCCTTGCGATGCTGGGCGCCGCGCCCGAGGCGCCCGGCAGCATCGGCGCCGTGATCGACGCTTACCGCGCGCACGGGCTGTTCAAGCGCTGGCCCATCGACTGTCTCGCCATCCGCGGCGGTGGCGGGCTGCCCGGAGACGCGGCCCGGCTCGCACGCGCCCTGAAGGACCTGGCGATCCTGCTTGCTCGGCATCACAGGATGGTGGTCCACTTGCACGCCCGCGCCCAAGGCTTCCCGCGCGACGCGCTCTTCATGTCCGCGGCCCTCGCCGCGCGCTGCCCGCTCGTCCTGCAACTGCATGGCGCAGGCTTCGAGCGGATGCCGCACGCGCCGCTCGCGCGCTATTTCCTCGAGCGCGCGGCGTGCGTCATTACGCCCTGCGAGTCGCTGCGCCTCTGGGTGCGCAAGCTCGCGCGCAATGCGCACGTGCTGTGCGTCCCGCCGCCGCTCGCCTTTGAGCCCGGGCCCGTGCCCGCCGCGCGCCCGAACGCGATCCTTTTCCTCGGTCGGATGCATGCGGCCAAGGGCGTGTTCGACCTCCTCGAGGCCGTGGCTGCGCTGCGCCCCGCGGTTCCGGACGTGCGCCTGGTGTGCGCGGGGCAGGGCGAGCGCCTCGCCGTGGCGCGTCACGCCGAGCGCCTGGGCATCGCCGACGCGGTGCGCTTTACCGGCCAGGTCGGGCCCTCGGGCAAGCGCGCCCTGCTGGAGGCTGCCGCGGCATTCGCCCTGCCTTCCTATGACGAGGCCATGCCGGTCAGCCTGCTCGAGGCGATGAGCGCCGGGGTGCCGGTGGTGGCGTCCCCGGTGGGCGGGATTCCCGAGGTGGTGGTCGACGGCGTGAGCGGCTTTCTCGCCGCGCCCGGCGACACCGCGACCCTCGCGCGGCTCCTGCGCAGGCTGCTGCTCGACAGGGATCTTGGCGTCCGCATCGGCGCTGCTGGGCGCGAATCGGCGCGGCTTCGCTTCGCGCCCGAACGCACGCTGGCGCGCCTGGAAGATCTGTACGCCGCGCTCGGCCTGTGCGAATTGCCCGCGCCGCGCCCGCCTGCGCTCGACCTGCCAAGGGCGGCATGATGAGCCGCCCGCTCGTGCTGCTCCTCGGTCCGAGCCGGGAGGCCTTGGGCGCCGAGAGCACCCACCTCAACGCGCTGCTCGCCTCCCCGGTGCTCACCCGCGACTTCGCCCTGTCGCACATCCCGGCGGGCAGCGCGGCGCAAGTTTTCGCCAGGGCCGCGAGCAGCGGCGCGGCGCTCGTGCACGCCAACATCCGGCTCGAGGCGCAGGACGGGGGCCGGGAGCTCGCCCGGGTGGCGGCGGCGAGACTCGCGGGCGCGCGCGTGCTGATCCAGGTGCACGGCGCCGGCCTGCCGGGAGTGCTCGCCCGCCCGCTCGCCCGCGGGCTCGCGCGCTGGACCCTGCGCCAGGCAGACGCCATCGTCGTTCCGGCGCGCGCCGACGCCTATCGCACGTTCCTGCCCGGCCGGCGCGTGCTGGAAATGCGCCAGGGCATCGAGTGCAGCACCTATCTTCGGCACGAGCGGCCGCCGCCCGAGCCCGGAGCGCCGCTCAGGCTCGCTTTCGTCGGACGGCTCTCGCGCGACAAGGGCGTCTACGAGCTCGTCGAGGCCGTGGACCGGCTGCGCGCGCGAGGTATCGCCGTGCGCCTGCTCCTCGCAGGCGCGGGCAGCGAGGAGGAGCCGCTGCGCCAGCGCGTGCGGGAGCTCGCGCTCAGGCGCGAGGTGAGCCTGGTCGGCGCGCTCGACAAGGAGCGCAAGGCGCGCCTGCTCGGCCTCGCCGACGCGTTCGTCCTTCCCAGTCACCGCGAGGGCCTGCCCTATGCGCTGCTCGAGGCCATGGCCGCAGGCGCGGTGCCGCTGGTGACGCCGGTGGGCGCCATTCCCGAGGCGGTGTCCGAGGGCGTGCACGGCCTGTTCGTGCCGCGCGGGGATCCGGAGGCGATCGCCGACGCGGTGGCCGCGCTCGCCGCCGACCGCCCGGCCCTCGCGCGCATGAGCGCGGCCTGCCGCGCGCACGCGGCCGCCGCGTTCTCCATCGAGCGCGCGGCGGCCGAGCTGCGCGCCCTGTATGCATCGCTACTCAATCCCGATGTGCGGAATCGCCGGCTGGATCGCCGCGGCGCGCAACGCGCCTGACGACGCGGCCATCGCGCCCGCGCTCGAGGCCATCGCGCATCGCGGCCCCGACGGGGAGGGCGCGCGCGCGTTCGTGAACCGCGCCACCGGGCATCGCATCGTCCTCGGCCACCGCCGCCTGGCGATCATCGACCCCGACGGCGCGCGCCAGCCGATGTGCGACGACGCCGCCGGCCTCGCGCTCACCTTCAACGGCGAGATCTACAACTTCCGCGAGCTGCGCGGCCAGCTCGCGGCGCGCGGCTACCGCTTCGAGCGCGATTCGGATACCGAGGTGCTGCTGCGCGCGTACCAGCACTGGGGCAAGGAGGTGGTGCGCCATCTGCGCGGGCAGTTCGCCTTCGCGGTATGGGATGCGCGCCGCGAGGAGCTGCTGCTCGCGCGCGACCGCTTCGGCGAGAAGCCGCTCTACCTGTGCGAGAAAGAGGGCTCGCTGTACTTCGCCTCCGAGATCAAGGCGCTGCTCGCGATGCCCGGACTCGCGGCGCAGGCGGACCTGCGCGCGGTCTGGGAGTACCTCGCCTACCGTTATGTGCCCGGGCCGCGGACCCTCTTCGCCGGGATCCGAAAGCTCCCCCCCGCGAGCTACGCCCTGTGGCGCCTCGGGCGCCTGCAGGAGTTCCGTTACTGGATCCCGCCCGATCGCGGCCCGCGCCGCGCGACGTCGCAGGGCGCATCGACCGAAGAGTTCCTGGCAAAGCTCGACGAAGCGGTCGAGCTGCAGATGGTGAGCGACGTGCCCTTCGGCGCCTTCCTCTCGGGCGGGCTCGACTCGAGCACCGTCGTGGCGCTGATGAGCCGCCACAATGCGAAGCTGAGAACCTTCTCCGTGGGCTTCGCCGAGGACCGCTACAGCGAGCTGCCCTACGCGGGTGAGGTCGCCAAGGCCCTGGGCAGCGCGCACCACGAGATCGTCGTGTCGCACAAGGACCTGATCGCCGAGCTGCCGCGGCTCGTGGCGTTTCGCGACGCGCCGGTGTCGGAGCCCTCCGACATCCCCATCTACCTGCTCTCGCGCGAGGCCTCGCGCAGCGTGAAGATGGTCCTCACCGGCGAGGGCAGCGACGAGCTGCTCGGCGGCTATCCCAAGCACGTGGCGGAGCGCTTGCGATGGGCGTGGCGCATGCTCCCGTTCCGCAAGTCCCTCGTTTCCCCCCTGGTGCGGGCCTTGCCCTACGGCTTTCGCCGCGCCAAGACCGCGGTGGCCAACCTCGAGCTCGACGACTGGCGCGAGCGCTATGTGCGCTGGTTCGGCGCCGTGGACCGCGCAGAACGCGATCGACTGTCGGTTCTTTCCCTGAATGGCTCGGATATCGTGGATTCCATGCCGCCCTTCGACGTGCAGCCGGGCAACTCCGCGCTGCGGCGCATGCTCTACTTCGACCAGACGAGCTGGCTGCCCGACAACCTGCTCGAGCGTGGCGACCGCATGACCATGGCCGCCTCCATCGAGGCGCGCGTGCCCTTCCTCGATCATCGCCTCGCCGAGCACATCTCGACGCTGCCCGACCAGGCCCGCGTGCGCGGCCTCACCGGCAAATGGATCCTGCGCGAGGCGGCGCGCCGCCTGATTCCGCGGCGCATCCTCGCGCGGCCCAAGGTGGGCTTCCGCGTGCCGGTCAACGAGTGGTTCCGCGGGGACATGCGCGACTACCTGCTCGAGCATCTGCGCGGCGCGGGCTCCGCCACGCGCCGGTACTACGACGCCGCCGTGCTGGACCGCACGCTCGATGAGCACCTGCACGGTCGGCAAAACCACGAGAAACTCCTTTGGACGCTCTTGAACCTCGAAATCTGGCACCGGACGTACCGCCCCGGCTGAAGCGCAAGCTGCGCTGGACGCTGAACCGTCTGCGCTGCATGAGCGCGGCGGAAGTCGCGCACCGCGCGGCGCGCGCGCTTCAGGCGCGGGCCGAGCGCGCGGGCCTGCTCGGCGCCTGGGAGGTTCCGCCGGCGAGCGTCGAGGCCGCTCCGGCAAAGTGGCTGCATCCGTCCCGCCGCATCGAGCCCGGGCCCTACGTCGCCGCCGCCGAGCGCATCGCCGAGGGGTGGCTGGAGCTCTTCGCCCTGCGCGAGGTCGACGTCGGCTCGCCGCCGCGCTGGAACCGCGACCCGAAGACCGGCATCGAGGCGCCGCTCGGCTTCGGCAAGCTGATCGACTACCGCGACCCCGACCTGGTGGGGGACATCAAGTACCTGTGGGAGCCGAACCGCCATGGCCACCTCGTCACGCTCGCCCAGGCTTTTCGCCTGACCGGGGAAAGCCGCTACGCCCGCGCCGTGGTCGAGCAGCTCGACAGCTGGCTCATCGCCTGCCCCTATGGCGTGGGCCCCAACTGGACGAGCGCCCTCGAGGTGGCAATGCGCCTGGTGAGCTGGTCGGCGGCCTGGCAGCTGCTCGGCGAGGAGCTCGAGCGCCAACGCGAGTTCAAGGAGCGCTGGCTGCGCTCGGTCTACCAGCACGCGCACTTCGTGCGCGGCTGGTTCTCGCGCTATTCGTCGGCCAACAACCACCTGATCGGGGAGGCGACGGGCCTTTTCCTCGCCGCGCTCGCCTGGCCGCACTGGGGCTGCTCGCGCGAGTGGCTCGCCACCGCCAAGGGCATCCTTGAGCGCGAGGCGCTCATCCAGAACGCTCCCGACGGCGTGAACCGCGAGCAGGCCGTGTGGTATCAGCTCGCGGTGCTCGACATGCTGGTGCTCTGCCTGCTCGCCGGCAAGGCGAACGGCCAGTGGTTCTCGCCCGACTTCGAGTCGCGCATCGAGGCCATGATGGACTTCATCGCCTCCGTCACCGACGCGGGCGGCAACCTGCCGATGTTCGGCGACGCGGACGACGGGCTTGCATTGCGCCTTTCCCCCGGCTGCCAGCCCGTGCGCGCGCTGCTCGGCACGGGGGCGTTGCTCTTCCACCGCGGCGACTTCAAGCTCAAGGTCCGCTCGCTCGACGACAGCGCTCGCTGGCTCTTCGGCGAGGCGGCCGACGAGCGCTTCGACGCGCTCGATGCGGAGAAGACGCGCCTCCCGCTGCGCCAGGCCTACCCCGAAGGAGGCTACTACGTGCTCGGCTGCGAGTTCGAGACGCCGAACGAGGTCCGCGTGGTTGCCGACGCGGGCGCGCTCGGCTACCGCTCCATCGCCGCGCACGGCCACGCCGACGCGCTCTCGTTCACGCTCTCGGCTTTCGGGCGCGAGTTCCTCGTCGACCCCGGCACCTATGCCTATCACACGCAGGAGCGGTGGCGGCAATATTTTCGCGGCACGGCGGCCCACAACACGGTGCGCATCGACGGCGAGGACCAGTCGGTGCAGGGCGGAAATTTCCTGTGGCTCGCCAAGGCGCGCGCGGGCTGCAGCCTCTGGCTCTCCTCGCCGCTCAAGGACAGCTTCGAGGGCTGGCACGACGGCTATCTGCGCCTCGAGGACCCGGTGAAGCACCGACGCTTCATCGAGCTCGACAAGCGCACGCGGCGCGTCCTCGTGGAGGACCGCCTCGAGATGGCCGAAGAGCACGAGGTCGAGCTCGCCTTCCACTGCTCGGAGCGCTGCCGCGTCGACCCGGTGCAGGGCGGCTACCTCCTCGAGCAGGATGGTTTCATGGTGCGGCTGGTGCTGCCGGTCCTCGGTGGGTCCGAGAGCACCGTGTATTGCGGCAGCCTCTCGCCGATCCGCGGCTGGATCTCGCGCGCCCTCGACCGGCGTGAGCCCGCGCCCACCATCGTGTGGCGGGCGCGGCTCGGCGCCCCGGCGCTGCTGCGCACCGAGATCGCGGTGCTGCCCCCCGCCGGTCTTGTGTAGTGGTTCCCCCTATTGCCGGTCGTCGCTTCGCGTCATTAGAATTCGGTGCATGCAGGGACTGGGAACCTCTGCCGCGGAACGGCAGGCGCAACTCGACCACGAGCTCGTGCCGCTGCCGGTCGCGGCGACCGTCGCCTACTTCCACATCACCGAGGCCGCGCACCAGGTGAGGACCCAGTCGGACCTCGCCGACGTGGTGCCGCTCGTGGCGATCGCGCTCTCGACCATCGCGCCGATCCATGCCGACAGCGGGCCGCTCAGCTCCGCCGAGGTGCGCGAGCGGCTCTATGGGAAGCGGCGGCCGGATCTCGATGGCCTCGCCATTCGCCGCGGCGACCTGCGCATGGCGATGATCACGCTGCGCGAGGCGCGCGCCGCCTTCGGCCCGTCGCGATGAAGGCCCTCTGGCGCATCAAGGAAAGCCGATTGACGATCCTGCTCACCGCGCTGCGGCTCTGCGAGGCGCGCGCGCGCATCTCGGCTTCGCGCGCTCCCGCCTAGCCGGCGGGCTTCAAGCGCGGGCCGGCGTTTCCATCCGCGCGCAGATCGCCTGCGCCCGTACCAGCAGCGCGCGCGAGCGGGCCTGCGTCATCCGCACCGTCGCGATAAGCTCGCGGCTGCGCACGCGCAGCGCCTCTCGCGGGCTCGGTGCCACGCTCGCCACGCTGCCGATGCGCACCAGCCGGTGATCCTCGCCCAGGGCGTAGACGCCCGGGAGCTGCGCCGCGAGGCAGAGCGCGCCCAGCGCGAAGAGCCTTGTCTCGACGCGCGCGGACCTGGCCTCGTTCAGCACGAGCACCCGCCAGAGAGCCCCGTCGAGCTGCGCGAGCCAGCGCAGGCTCTCGCGGTCGATGGCCGCGACGACACGGTCCTCGGCGAACGCGATGCCGTCCACGGCGGCGAAGCGACCGTACGGACCAAAGGCGCGCGAGCGCGTGACACCCGGGTCGTCCTCGAAATGCAGCATCACGCGCGCCGGGCACTCCAGGCTGAAGTAGGTGCTCCCCGCCACCGACCACTGGTGGTTCTCATGCGTCGCGAGCACCGGGCCGTCGCCGCGCTCGCGCAGACAGGAGGCATCGAGGCGCACCGAACCGAGTGGCCCCAGGGTGTGCGCGTGGCGGCGCGCATGGCGAAATGAAAGGACGAGGCTCATGCGCCGAGTCTAAGCCGGGGCCTCGCTTTGCGCTACCTCGCGCAGCGGACGCGAGCGCGCGCGCGCTTCCCTGGCCTTTTCAATGCACTTGCGTGCGGCGTCGCGCTCCCCCGCATGCTCGAGGTGTCGCGCGAGGTGCTCGAGCAGCATCGCGGTTTCGTCGACAGCGCGCACCGCGTCCCACACGCGCTCCTCGACCTGCTCGTGCAGCGCGCCTAGCAGGCTCTCGGCGGTGAAGGCGTGCCCGGTGTGGCAGCGGAAGCGCAGGATGCTGCCCTCGTGCATGCGCGCCAGCACGCCGTGGCATTCCGGGCAGGTGAAGGGGGAGAGCTCGCCGCGATGGAAGGCCTCGTGGTCGGGGACGTTCGATTCCTCCGCGAGGCGGATCTCGGCTTCCAGCTTCTGCCTTTCGTCCATGGGGATCTCCGGCGCGGGCGGCGCGTCCTGCTGCGCCAGCCGCGCGATGAGCGCCGCGATTTCAGCGAGCGGCGCGGTGTGGTCGACCTCGACGTTGCGCAGCGCGTTGCGCGGCATGGAGGGATGCAGCGCCTCCTCCGGATCCTGGACGATGGCCGTGCCGCCGCGCATCTTGATGGTCCACAGCCCCGAGGTGCCGTCGTCGAGCGCGCCGGTGAGCACCACGCCGACCACCCGCGGCCCGTAAACGTACGCCGCCGAGCGGAAGAGCGGATCGACCGCCGGGCGGAAGCGGTTCTCGCGCGGGCCGCGCGCGATGCGCACGTGCCCGTTCTCTAGGAGCATGTGGTGGTCGGGCGGCGCGACGTAGATGTGCCCGCGCGCGATCGGCTCGCGGTCGCGCGGATGCGCGGCCGGAAGCGGCCCGGCCTCGGCGATGACCCGCGGCAGCACGCTCTTGCCGTCGGGCGCCATGTGCCAGACCGCGAACACGGCGGCGGGCAGGCCGAAAGGCAGGTGGCTCGCGAGCACGCGCAGCGCCTCCATGCCGCCCGCCGAGGCGCCGATAACCACGATGTCTTTTTTCGCCATGCGGTTATCCAGCAAGCCGCGCGCCCGCAAAAAGGCGGAAAATGCCCTCTTGGAACCGTTCGCGATCGTCGCGCTCGCTGCTTCCGCCGGCGGGCTGAACGCCATCAGCACGGTGCTTGCCGGCCTGCGCGCGGATTTCCCGGCGCCGCTCGTGGTCGTTCAGCACCTCGACCGCCGACATCCCAGCCTCATGGCCGAGATACTCAGCCGGCGCACCGTGCTTGCGGTCAGGCAAGCGGCGCACGGCGAGCACATCCGTAGCGGAATCGCCTACATAGCGCCTCCCGACCACCATCTCCTGGTCGAGCCCGACGGGACGCTTCTCCTCACGCGCACGAAGCTCGTGCATTTCGTCCGTCCTTCGGCCGACCTCCTTTTCGAGTCCGTGGCGGGAAGCTTCGGCGAGCGGGCGATCGGCGTCGTCCTCTCCGGGACCGGGACGGACGGCGCCCTGGGCGCGAAGGCGATGCGCGAGACGGGCGGCAAGCTGATCGTGCAGGACGAGGCGAGCGCCGAGCACGCGGGCATGCCGCACGCCGCCCGCGCCTACGCGGACCTGGTGCTGCCGCTCGGGGAGATCGCGCCGGCGCTCGAGCGCCTGGTCGCCTCGCGCGCCGCGGCATGAACGAGGCGGCGAGCGACTCCGGGCTCGAGGAGCTGCTGCAGCAGCTGCGCCGCACGCGCGGCTTCGACTTCACCGGCTACAAGCGCCCCAGCCTCGCGCGCAGGATCGAGCGGCGCATGCAGGCCACCGGCGCCGCCGACTACGCCGCGTACGCCGCGTATCTCCAGCAGAACGACCAGGAGTACGCGCTCCTCTTCAACACCATCCTCATCAACGTGACATCGTTCTTCCGCGACCCGCCGGCCTGGGACCTCGTGCGCGACCGGGTGATTCCGGACATCCTCGGCGCGAAGGGCGAGCACGACCCGGTGCGCCTGTGGTCGGCGGGCTGC
Organism: Burkholderiales bacterium; assembly: GCA_035649175.1. Lineage (GTDB taxonomy): Bacteria > Pseudomonadota > Gammaproteobacteria > Burkholderiales > SG8-39 > SCGC-AG-212-J23. The sequence goes on from DASRKB010000256.1 coordinate 22,004, forward strand.
GCCAGCGGCGAGGAGGCCTATTCGCTCGCGATACTGCTCCTCGAGGCGATGGGCGAAGAGGGCTTCACCCGCCGCGTCAAGATCTATGCGACCGACGTTGACGAGGAGGCGCTGCGCGAGGCGCGCCTGGGCGCCTTCACCGCGCGCGACATGGCGGCGGTGCCCGCGGAGCTGCGCGAGCGCTACTTCCGGCCCGCCGGCGCGCGCCACGTCTTCCGGCCCGAGCTGCGCCGCGCCCTCATCTTCGGCCGCCACGACCTGGGCCGCGACGCGCCGATCCCGCGCATCGACCTGCTTGCCTGCCGCAATACCATCATGTACTTCAATGCCGAGACGCAGGCGCGGGTCCTGGAGAAGTTCCGTTTCGCGCTCGGCGAGCACGGCCCCTCGTTCCTCTTTCTCGGCCGCGCGGAGATGCTGCTCACGCACTCGAGCCTGTTCGAGCCTGTCGACCTGAAGTGCCGCGTGTTCCGCAAGGTGCCGCAGCCCGGCGCCCGGCGCCGCCCGGCCCCCGCGCTGCAGGCGCAACCGGCGCCCACACCGGACTACAATGGCGAAGGCATGGCTACGCGACTGCACGACCGATCCGCCGAGGAGATGCCGCTCGCGCGCATCGTCGTCGACGCGAACGGCGTGCTCACGCTCGCGAACCAGCGCGCACGCGCGCTCTTCAGCCTGAGCCCCAACGACGTCGGCAGGCCGCTCCAGGATCTCGAGGTCTCCTACCGCCCCGTCGAGCTGCGCTCGCTCATCGAGGAGGCCTACGCCGCCAAGCGCGTGGTGACGCGCGAGCGCGCCGAGCAGCGCTTCGCCGAAGGCGAGTCGCACTTCTTCGACGTGGCGGTGGCGCCCTTCTTCGACGACCGCGACCAGTCGCTCGGGGCGAGCATCACCTACATCGACGTGACGCAGATCGGGCGGCTGCAGAGCGACCTCGTGCGCGCGCGCGAGGAGATCCAGACCGCCACCGAGGAACTGCAGTCCTCGAACGAGGAGCTCGAGACCACCAACGAGGAGCTGCAGTCCTCCAACGAGGAGCTCGAGACCACCAACGAGGAGCTGCAGTCGACCAACGAGGAGCTCGAGACCATGAACGAGGAGCTCCAGTCGACCAACGAGGAGCTCCAGGCGGTGAACGAGCAGCTGCGCAAGCGCACCGACGAGCTCAACCGCTCGAACGGCTTCCTCGAGTCGGTGCTGCGCAGCCTGCGCTCGGGCGCGGTGGTGGTGAACGCGAACTTCGACATCCTGATGTGGAACCAGCGCGCCGCCGACCTGTGGGGCCTGCGCGCCGAGGAGGTGGTCGGGCGCTCCTTCCTCAACCTCGACATCGGCCTGCCCGTGGCCGAGGTGCGCCGCGTGGTGCGCCCGTGCCTGAGCGGCGATGAAGAGCAGAGCGAGGCGATCCTCGAGGCCATCAACCGGCGCGGCAAGACCATCCAGTGCCGCGTCTCCTGCGCGCCGCTCGTCGACGGCGAGGGCAAGCGCGCCGGCGTGATCATCCTCATGGACGAAGCCCGCTAGGGAACTCTGAAGAAAGGCTCCCGGCGACTGTCGCCGTGCGCAGACATTGGCCGCCGGGCCGCGAAATTGCCCCGGTTTCGGCGCCGCGCCGAGCGGACTAGTCGTTTCCCCACGGCGATCAACGATGTTCGCGCATCCTCGCGGGATGAAGATTTGCGTCCTGGGGCTCGGATGCGTGGGTGCCGTATCCGCGGCCTGCCTCGCCCGCGAGGGGCACGAAGTGCTCGGCGTGGACACTGAGCGCGCCAAGGTCGACCTCATCAACGCCGGCCGCTCGCCGATCCTCGAAAAGGACCTGGACACGATCATGGCGGGCGAGGTCGCCGCGGGCCGGCTGCGCGCGAGCACCGAGCTCGGCCAGGCCATGCGCCATACCGACCTCGCGATGGTCTGCGTCGGCACGCCGAGCATGCCCAACGGCGGCATCCACCTGCGCTACCTGAGCCGGGTGTGCGAGCAGATCGGTCTGGCGATCGCCAGCCACCCCGGCGCGCCGGTGATCGTGATGCGCAGCGCCATGCTGCCGGGAACGATGCGCGAGGTGGCGATCCCGATCCTCGAGAGATCTTCCGGCAAGAAAGCGGGAGAAGAGTTCGGCCTGTGCATCAACCCGGAATTCCTGCGCCAAGGCACGGCCGTGCACGACTATGCTCATCCGCCGAAGACGGTGATCGGCCAGCTGAACCGCGCGAGCGGCGATCTCCTCGCGAGCGTTTACGCGAAGACCACGGGCCCGATGATCCGCACCGACCTCGAGACCGCCGAGATGGTGAAGTACGCCGACAATGCCTGGCACGCGCTGAAGGTGGGCTTCGCCAACGAGATCGGCAGCCTGTGCAAGTCGCTCGGGGTCGACGCTCACGCGGTGATGGAGATCTTCTGCCAGGACGTGAAGCTCAACCTCTCGCCTTATTACCTCAAGCCCGGCTTCGCCTTCGGCGGCCCCTGCCTGCCGAGGGACCTGCGCGCGCTCCTCCACAAGGCGAAGACGCTGGAGGTCGCTGCCCCCATTCTTTCGGCGGTGCTCTTTTCCAATCAGCTCCAGATCGAGCGCGCCGTGCGGGCCGTGGTGGAGAAGGGCAACCCGAGGGTCGGCATCCTCGGCTTCTCCTTCAAGGCGGGCAGCGACGACCTGCGCGAGAGCCCGGTGGTCGAGCTCGCCGAGCGGCTCATCGGCAAGGGCTATCAGCTGCGCTTCTACGACCGCAACGTAAGCCTCGGCTGCCTGCACGGCGCGAACCGCGACTACATCCTCAACCGCATCCCGCACATCTCGCGGCTCATGGTGCCTTCGGTGGACGACGTGCTCGACCACGCCCAGACGATCGTCATCGGCAACGCCGCGGCGGAGTTCGCCGACGTGCCGCGGCGCATCGGCGCCGGGCAGACCATCATCGACCTGGTGCGGGTGTGCGGATCGCGCAACGTGACCGGCGTCTACGAGGGCCTATGCTGGTAGGGCGATCTCTTCCGCTCGCGCAGCAGCCGCGGCTCCTGCGCGCCGCGCGCGACGGCCGCAGCGAGTCGGAGCTGCGCAAGCATTACCTCGTCGAGCGCGAGCTCGCCGAGCGCCTGCGCAGCGCCCCCGACCCGGTGCGCCGGCGCCTCTATCAGCCGGTGTACGACGAGCTCTTCCGCCGCCTGCCCGACCATCCCCAGCTGCGCGCGCGCTTCCATCCCGACGCGCACGCGCGGCGCCGACGCGACGTGCACTGGCAGTTCCGCTTCCTGCGCCCGGCGCTCGGTCTGCACACGACCTTCGCGGAGATCGGCGCGGGCGATTGCGCCCTGGCGCGGCGCGTGGCGGGCTACGTCGATCGCGTGTACGCCATTGACGTCTCCACGCAGGTGATGCACCAGACGCATCAGGCGACCAACGTGGTTCCCGTGCTCTCCGACGGCGTGAGCATCCCCGTGCCGGCGGGCACCGTGGACGTGGCCTTCAGCAACCAGCTCATGGAGCACCTGCACCCGCGCGACGCCGCGGAGCAGCTCGCCAACATCTACCGCAGTCTCGCGCCCGGCGGCAGCTACTTCTGCGTCACGCCGAACCGGCTCTACGGGCCGCAGGACATCTCCGCGTACTTCGACGAGGTGGCCACCGGGCTGCACCTCAAGGAGTACAGCGCACGCGAGCTGCGCTCGCTGCTGCGCGAGGCCGGCTTCCGCCGGGTGCGCTTCTATTCCGGCGCGCGCGGCTGGCTGCTGCGCATGCCTTACTTCGTCATCCGCGCCGCGGAGATCGCGCTCGGCGCGCTTCCCTACCGCGTTCGCAAGCCGCTCGCCAGCCTCGCGCCGCTGCGCGCTTTGCTCGGCCTGTACGCACGGGCAGTCAAGTAGCCGCGCGGACCTCGCGCCAGCCCGACAGCTCGAGCCACGCATCGGCGGCGGCCACCAGCAGCGCGTCGCCCTCGCGGCGCGCGGTTCCCGGCGCCGCACGGCACGCTTCCCCGGTCAGCGCCACCTCGAGGAGCTCGACCACGCGCCCCGCGAGAGGGGCGCGCGGCGCGCCCCA
>DASRKB010000257.1:0-36050 GCA_035649175.1 Burkholderiales bacterium
GATGGCATTGCAGCGGATTCGAGCAGGACGACAACAGGGTGCGGCTGCGCTTCCGCGAGCGCGAGGCTGTTGAAGGCGGATACGCCATCGCCTGCGACGGTATCCATTCCGTGATCCGCAAGCAGCTCTACCCCGACGAGGGCGAGCCGCACTACACCGGGGTCAACATGTGGCGCGGCGTGACGCGCTGGAAGCCGATCCTCAGCGGCGCGAGCATGATCCGCGCGGGATGGCTGAAAACCGGCAAGCTCGTGCACTACCCGATCCGCAACAACATCGACCCCGAGGGCCGGCAGCTCGTCAACTGGGTGTGGGAGATCGAGACGCCGGACTACAAGCGCTGGGACTGGAACCGTCCGGCCAAGGTCGAGGACTTCATCGGTGAGCTCGAGGGCTGGCGCTTCGACTGGCTCGACGTCCCGGCATTCGTGCGCGCCGCCGACATGGTCCTCGAGTACCCGATGGTGGACAAGGACCCGCTGCCCGCATGGAGCTTCGGGCGCGTCACGCTGCTCGGCGACGCGGCGCATCCGATGGTGCCGCGCGGCTCCAACGGCGCCGGCCAGGCGATCCTGGATGCGGAATGCCTTGCTTCTTCCTTGAACAAAAATCCTTCGGTGGAAAGTGCCTTGAAGGACTACGAATTGCAGCGGCTCCAGCCGACGGCCAACGTGGTGCTCGAAAACCGGCGCAATCCGCCCGACGCGGTGCTGCGCGAGGTTTTCGAGCGCACGGGCGACCGGCCCTTCGGCAGGATCGAGGAGGTGATCAGCGCCGCGGAGCTGAAGGCGCTCACCGACCGCTACAAGCAGGTCGCGGGCTATGCCCTGCGGCGCTGACCGGCATTGCAACCAAGAGGAGACGAGAGATGAGCGTCACGCGGCATGAGCAGTCGAGCATCCTTTCCCAGGCCGTCGTCTACGGCGACACCGTGTACCTCGCCGGCGTGGTGGCGAAGAACCTCGACGCCGACGTGAAGGGCCAGACGAAGGAAATCCTCGGGGAGATCGATCGGCTGCTCGGCAAGTGCGGCTCGGACAAATCGAAGATCCTCTCGGCGACGATCTGGGTCACCGACATCCGCAACCGCACCCCGATGAACGAGGTCTGGACCGCCTGGGTCGACGCGAAGAACATGCCCGCGCGCGCCTGCGTCGAGGCGGCGCTCGCCGACCCGAGAGCCTTGGTCGAGATCATGGTGATCGCGGCGAAGTAGCGCGCGCGAACAAAGTCTTACCGCAGCGAGGCCGGGCCCTCGCTATGCTGGGGCCGTGGCGGAATACGGGGTCATCCTGGTAGAGCGCAGGCCGGTGGAGGCGATCCTCGCCTCCACCGCGCTCTCGCACCGGCGCGAGATCCTGGTGCTGCGCGCGGAGGATCTTTCCTCGGCGGCGGCGATGCTAGACACCCTGCCGGTCGCCCTCGGCATCCTGGGCAAGGAGGCGCTCGACGCCGCCGACGCGCCGACGCTCCAGGCGTTCTCGAGGGCCGGCGTGCGGCTGGTCGGCCTGGGCATTCATCTCGCCGAGTCGCTGCGCGAGAAGGCGCTTGCCGCCGGCGTGCAGGAGGTTCACGAGCGGCCGCGCGAATGGCGAGCCTACCGCTCGCTCGTCGGCGAGCTGGTCGACGCCGCGATCAACCTTCGAACAGATTGACCACCGCGTCCAGGCCGCACCAGTTGATGGCGCAGCTCGCCTGCGCGCGCACCACCGGCTTCGCGCGGAACGCGATCGAATAGCCGGCTTTCGTCATCATCTTCAGGTCGTTCGCGCCGTCGCCGATCGCGACGGTCTGCTCTTTTCTTGCTCTCAGGCTCTCCACCACTTCGAGAAACTTGCCCGCCTTCGCCTCCGCGTCCACGATCGGGCCGAGCAAGGCGCCGGTGAGCTTTCCCTCCCGTACCTCCAGGGTGTTCGAGATCGTGTAGTCGATGCCCAGGCGCGTCTTGAGCCGCTCGGTGAAGAACGTGAAGCCGCCTGAGACGAGGAGGAGCTTCACGCCGTGCTGTTTGGAAGCTGAGATCAGTTTTTCCGCTCCCTGCGTAAGCCCCAGGCGCCCTTCATAAATTTCATGCAGCGCCGCCTCGGGCAGCCCCGCGATCGCCGCCACCCGGCGCCGCAGGCTCTCGGGATAGTCGATCTCGCCGCGCATCGCCTGCGCCGTGACCGCCGCCACCTCGGCCTTCTTCCCGGCGAGCGCCCCCAGCTCGTCGATGCACTCGATCGTGATGAGCGTCGAGTCCATGTCCATCGCGAGGAGCTTGAGGTCGGCGAAGCGCCGGCCTTCCGGCACAAAGGCGTAGTCCACGCGGTTCTTCTCGCTCCACGACGCGATGACCTCGCTGGGCGACACGTTTCTAAAGCGAAAAGCCATCGCCGCGATTCTCTCGGGGGACCTTGCCGCGAGGCGGGCAACCTGCTGCGCCCCAGCCTCCGTCAGCCAAGGGCCTTGAACCACGAGATTCGTCTTCACGCGGCGAGCTGTTGGAGGATGTCCTTCACCGCGGCGGCGCGCTCCTGCCAGGCGGGCAGCTTGGCGTCGACACGCAGGCGCTCGGGGCCGGCGAGGCGGGCGTGGCGGCCTTTGCGCTGGATGAAGGCGATGACCTTGGCGGCATCGACCGGCGGGTTCTTGATGAACTGAAGCTGCACCGCCTCATGGGTGGCATCGATGCGCGCCACGCCGAGCGGGCGGGCGGCGATTCGCACCTGGTGGCACTCGATGAGCGCCTTGGCGGGCTCGGGCAATGGGCCGAAGCGGTCGATGAGCTCCTCACGCAGGCTGTCGAGCGCCTCCCGGGTGTCGGCATCCGCGAGGCGCTTGTAGAGCGAAAGCCGCTCATGCACGTCGCTGCAGTAGGTGGCCGGCAGCAGCGCGGGGACGTGCAGGTTCACCTCCGCCGAGACGTCCTCGACGCCTTCCATCTCCGGCGCCTTGCCGGACTTCAGCCGGCGCACGGCGCGCTCGAGCATGCGCGCGTAGAGCGAGAAGCCGACCTCCTGGATCTCGCCGGACTGCGACTCGCCGAGGATCTCGCCCGCGCCGCGGATCTCCAGGTCGTGCATCGCGAGATAGAAGCCCGAGCCGAGCTCCTCCATCGCCTGGATCGCTTCGAGCCGCTTCTGCGCCTTCCCCCTCAGGGAATCCTCGGTGGGAACCAGCAAATAGGCGTACGCCTGGTGGTGCGAGCGCCCGACGCGGCCCCGGAGCTGGTGGAGCTGGGCGAGCCCGAACTTGTCGGCGCGGTTGATGACGATGGTGTTGGCGTGCGGGTTGTCGATGCCGGTCTCGATGATGGTGGAGCACAGCAGCACGTTGGAGCGCTGCGCGGTGAAGTCGCGCATCACGCGCTCGAGCTCGCGCTCGCGCAGCTGGCCGTGCGCCACGGCGATCCTCGCCTCCGGCAGCAGCCGCTCCAGCCGCTCCCGCATGCGCTCGATCGACTCGACCTCGTTGTGCAGGAAGTACACCTGCCCGCCGCGCTTGAGCTCGCGCAGCACCGCCTCGCGGATGAGGCCTTCGGACCAGGGTGCGACGAAGGTCTTGATCGCGAGGCGCCGCTCCGGTGCGGTCGCGATCACCGAGAAGTCGCGTATCCCTTCCAGCGACATCGCGAGCGTGCGCGGGATCGGCGTCGCGGTGAGGGTGAGGACGTCGACCTCCGCGCGCAGGCGCTTCAGCGCCTCCTTCTGCCGCACGCCGAAGCGGTGCTCCTCGTCGATCATGACGAGGCCGAGGTTCTTGAACTTCGCGTCCTTGCTCAGCAGCTTGTGAGTGCCGATGACGATGTCTATGTCGCCGGAAGCAAGGCCTTTCAATGCTTCCTGGGTTTCTTTTCCACTTCGGAACCTCGAAAGCTCCACGATCTTGACCGGCCAGTCGGCAAAGCGGTCGGTGAAGGTCTGCAGGTGCTGCTCGGCGAGCAGCGTGGTGGGGCAGAGCACCGCCACCTGCTTCTTGTCGGCGACGGCGACGAAGGCGGCGCGCAGCGCGACTTCGGTCTTGCCGAAGCCGACGTCGCCGCACACCAGGCGGTCCATCGGCTTGCCGGCGGCCATGTCGGCGACCACCGCCTCGATGGCCGCGGCCTGGTCGGGCGTCTCCTCGAAGCCGAACTCGGCGGCGAAGGCCTCGAGGTCATGCTGTTTTAGCGAGAAAGCATGACCGAGCCTCGCGGCGCGCTTCGCGTAGAGGGCGAGGAGCTCCGCCGCGGTGTCGCGCACCTGCTTCGCCGCGCGCGCTTTGGCCTTGTCCCACTGGCCGCTGCCGAGCTTGTGCAGCGGCGCTTCCTCGGGCTGCGCGCCGCTGTAGCGGCCGATGACGCCGAGCTGCGCGACCGGGACGTAGAGCTTGTCGCCGCCCTCGTACTCGAGGATCAGGAACTCGCTCTTGCCTTCCTCGAAATCCATCTCCTGGAGGCCGCGGTAGCGGCCGATGCCGTGCTGCTCGTGCACCACCGGGTCGCCTTCCTTGAGCTCGGAGAGGTCGCGCAGCATCCCCTCGACCGAGGTGCGCTTCTCCGCGGCGCGCGCGCGCCGGCGCACCACGCCCGCGTAGAGCTCGGCCTCGGTGACGACCGCCCAGCCCTCCGTCGGGACGGCGAACCCGTGGGCGAGGGGTGCGATGCCCAGCTGAAAATCAGAGGTATTTTTTCCAAAGTCTTCAAAGCTCTGGGAAGCCCCGGGCTTCAGGCCGTACTCGGCGAAGTACGTCGCCATCGTCTCCCGCCGGCCGGCCGATTCGGCAGCGACCAGCACCTTCAGCCCCGAGGATTCGAGGAAGCGCTTGAAGCCGGCGAGCGGGTCCTGGGCGCGGCGATCGACCGCGAGCGGCGGCAGGGCCTCCGAAACCACGGCGCCGTCCTGCGCCTCGCCGTCCTTCTCGCGGAAGTCGATGCGCGGGTGGTCCTTCACGCGCGTGTAGAACTCCTCCGCGGAGACGAAGAGCTGCGCCGGCGGCAGCACTGGCCGGTCGGGATCGCCGCCTTGCATCTTGTGCCGCGCCGCAGTGTCGCGCCAGAAATCCTGGATCGCCGCCGAGACGTCGCCGTGCAGGCCGACTGTCGAGCCGCGCGGCAGATAGTCGAAGATCGTCGCGGTCGACTCGAAGAAAAGGGGCAGGTAGTACTCCACGCCCGCGGCGGGCACGCCGTTCGAAACGTCGCGGTAGAGCCGCTTCTTGGAGGGATCGCCCTCGAAAATCTCGCGCCAGCGACTGCGGAAGCTCGTGCGCCCTGCCTCGTCGAGCGGGAATTCGCGCGCCGGCAACAGCCGGATCTCCTTGACCGCGTACACCGTGCGCTGGCTGTCGACGTCGAAGGTCTTGATCGTGTCGATCACGTCGTCGTCGAGGTCGATGCGGTAGGGGAGCTGGCTTCCCGTGGGGAAGAGGTCGATCAGCCCGCCGCGGAAGCACACCTCGCCCGGCGCGACGACCTGAGTGACGTGCTGGTACCCGGCCACGGCGAGCTGCTCCCGCAATTTCTCTAAAGAGATCTTCTCTCCGGTTCTCAGGAGGAAGGTTCTGCCCGCGATATAGGAAGCCGGACAAAGGCGCAAAAGCGCGGTCGGGGCGGGCACCACCGCGACGTCGAAGTCGCCGCGCTGGATGCGGTAGAGCGTCGCGAGCCGTTCGGAGACGAGGTCCTGGTGCGGGGAGAACTGGTCGTAGGGCAGCGTTTCCCAGTCCGGCAGCAGGCACACGCGCAGGCCCGGCGCGAACCAGGCGATCTCCTCGATCAGGCGCTGCGCGTCGAGGGCGGTGGCGGTGACGATGCCGAGCGGCTTCTCGTTCTGCGCCACGCGCGCGATCGCGAGCGCGTCGGCGGAGCCGGCGAGCCGCGTATAGCGCCTATGCGCGGGAAGCGAGTCTCGATGCATCTAGAGAAAAAGCATGCAATTATATTGCCTTGCATCAACAACAACTTAGCCATTGTCCGTCTTCGCCCTGATTCCCGCCGCCGGGAGCGGCACGCGCTTCTCCGGCGGCGCGCCCAAGCAATACGCGATGCTCGCCGGCAGGCCGATGCTATGGCACGCGGTGCGAGCACTTTGCGTGCCGCCGGTGGAGACGGTCTTCGTGGTGCTCGCTTCGGGCGACAAGGCGTTCGACGCGCAGGACTGGAGCGCGTTCGGCGCGAAGCTCGCGCCGCTCTATTGCGGCGGCGACTCGCGGCGCGACTCGGTGTACAACGGGCTGATCGCGGCGATGGCCACCGTGACCCCGGACGACTGGATGCTCGTGCACGATGCCGCGCGTCCTTGCCTTCCTGAAAGAGACTTGAAGTTCCTCATCGAGGAATTGCAGGACGATCAGATCGGCGGCCTTCTCGCGCTCCCCGTGTCCGACACCGTCAAGCGCGCCGCGAAGGACGAGGCGGGCGCGCAGCGCGTCGCCGGAACCGAGGACCGCGCGCAGCTCTGGCTCGCGCAGACGCCGCAGATGTTCCGCGCGGGGCTGCTTGCGCAGGCGCTGCGCACCGCGAGGGTGACGGTGACCGACGAGGCGTCCGCGGTCGAGAGCCTCGGCCTGCGGCCGCGCCTGGTCGCCGGCAGCCGCGAGAACCTCAAAGTGACCTGGCCCGAGGACCTCGCCATCGCGGACGCCATCCTCGCGAGGCGCAAATGAGGATCGGCCAGGGCTTCGACGTGCACGCGCTCGTGCCGGGGCGCAAGCTAGTGATCGGCGGGGTAGAGATCCCGTACGGGCGCGGGCTGCAGGGTCATTCCGACGCCGACGTGCTGCTCCACGCGATCTGCGACGCGCTGCTGGGCGCCGCGGGGCTGGGCGACATCGGCCAGCACTTTCCCGACAGCGATCCCGCCTACGCCGGCATCGACAGCCGGAAGCTTTTAAGAAATGTCTCCAATAGACTGAAGGAGCAAAGCCTTCGCCTCGTCAACCTCGACGCCACCATCATCGCCCAGGAGCCGCGCATGGCGCCGCACATCCCGCGCATGATCGGCAACATCGCCACCGACCTCGAGGTGGCGCCGGCCCTGATCAACGTCAAGGCCACCACCACCGAGCAGCTCGGCTCCCTTGGCCGCGTCGAAGGCATCGCCGCCCAGGCCGTCGCGCTGCTGGAGTAGGAGAGACATGTACTCCCCGCCTTACAACCAGATCGAGGACCGCGCCGAGCTCGTCGCGTTCATGCGCGCGAACGGCTTTCCGCTGCTCGTCACCGGCACCGGCGGGACGCTGCATGCATCACATCTTCCCGTGCAGATAGAAGACACCGGGGAGCACCTGAAGCTCGACATGCACATGGCGCGCAACAACCCGCAGTGGAAGGAGTTCTTCGGCGACGAGGAAGTCCTCGTCGTCTTCTCGGGCCCGCACGCGTACGTCTCCCCGCGCTGGTACGAGCAGAAGCCCCGCGTGCCGACCTGGAACTACGCCGCGGTCCACGCCTACGGCGTGCCGAAGATCGTCGAGGACAAGGCGGCGAAGCACGCCTCCCAACGCCGCCTCGTCGCCTTCTTCGATCCCGAGTGGCTGCCGCAGTTCGACAAGCTTCCCGCCGAGTACATGGCCTCCATGCTCGACGGCATCGTCAACTTCGAGATCCGCGTTACCCGCATCGAGACGCGCTGGAAGCTCTCGCAGAACCGCGGCCGGCGCGAGATGGAGCTCATCGCCGCGGCGCTCGACAAGTCCGACGACTCCGTCGCGCGCTCCCTCGCCGCGCTCACGCGCAAGCACTTCGTCGAGAAGTAATGGACCGCGACGCGTTCTTCTGGAAGATATGGACGGCAAGGTCCCGCCGCCACCGATCGCGGAGACGCTGGGACTCGTCTTCAAGCACGTCGACGCCGGCGCCGGCACCATCGAAGTCGAGTTCACCGCCAGGCCCGAGTTCAGCAACCGAGAGTCCTCAAGCGCGGCAAGGACGTCTGCTTCCTCGCCGGCGATCTCTTCCAGAACGGCGAGCGCGTCGCCTCCGCCACCGCCACCGCGCTGATCCGCCGGCTACCTGGGTAGCCGGGTGCAGCCTTTCCGAAAAGCCAGACCAGCGCTGTCCCGAACCGTCTGAGCTGCTTCGGGGCTGCTGCAACTCGGTGCGTGCGCCACGGTTCCGCCCGAGCTTCCTCGCGACGGTGCGGAGCACCATTTCGGTAGAGTGATCGCAGCGACGTCGACGTGGGCGGCGGGACGGTCTACCGAATCTAGTCCGGGAAGACGATTCCTGTAGGCGCGCCTGGGCAGACGTGGTTCCGTAGAGACTTCCCCACTCAGACCATGTGGGGGTTCGAAGACTCCGGCATCGCCGAGAAGCCCTGCGACCCTGCGAAGCAAACACCTTAAGGGCGACGCGATTCTCGGCATGAACGGCTCCGCATTTATCCCCTTGTACTGCCGCATAGGCGAATCAATGCCTTGTTCGACTGCCGCCGTCTATCCAAGTCGCAGGCCAAATAACGGCTCTAAATGATCCTGACTATTTGAGGTTAGGCCTTATGGGTATCATTCGGCGCGTGTTCGACCGCCAAAAGGTAGCCTCATGAGAGTAGCTTCCCTCGCACTCGTCGCAATTGCATCGGCCATGTCCGGATGCGCCTACAACGCATCGCCATACGGCGCTTCCGTAACGAACGTCGAGGCGATCAAGACCATCAACATCAAGCCGGTCGCCGTCGGGAAGTTCCAGGCTGCCAAACCCGGCCAAAGCTCCATCACCTGCCGCGCCGCTGGCTCTGTTAGCGTATCTCCGAGTTTCGAGGCCTACATCGAGAAGGCCTTCATCGACGAACTCAAGCTCGCGGGCGTTTACAATCCCTCCTCCTCGCTGGTTCTGACCGGCAAGCTGGAGGAAGTCGACTTCAGCTCGGGCATGACCGATGGCAACTGGTCCTTCACGCTGGTGATCACGAACTCTCGCAACGAGAGCCTGACCACCAAATCGAGGTTCACCTTCTCGGGCAGCTTTGTCGCTGACAAAGCGTGCCAAGAAACGGCGCAGGCTTTCGGCCCAGCCGTACAGAAGCTCATCGAAGACGTTGTTCGAGATCCCAAGTTTAAACAGCTCGCGATCTAGTCGACGCGTAGACCGATGCCGCACGTTCGGCGTTGAGGCTGTTCTTCGCGCTTTGGCCTCCGATGGAAACCGCCGCGGCGCTCGCGCGCTGGGCGAAGGATCTGAAGGGAAGGGCGATACCGGCGGAGAAGATCCACCTGACGCTCGCGTTCCTGGGCGGCGTGGAGGCGGCGAAGGTCGTGGTGGCGGCGAGGAAGGTGCAAGCCCTACCGTTCGAGTTGCCGATCGACAGCGCTAAGTACGTGCGCGGTAACGAGATGGTGTGGGTCGGTCCGAAGGAGATGCCCGAGGGGCTGAAGACGCTGGTCGAGCGGCTGCACTTCGAGCTGTATCGCGCGGAGTTCATCCTGGAGCGCCGGCCGTTCGCGGCGCATGTGACGCTACTGCGCCGGGCGCCGAGGCCAAAGGCCATGTCGCCGCTGCCGAGGGTGGCCTGGCCGGTGAGCGAGTTCGCGCTGGTGAACTCGGCCGGCGGGAGTTACACGGACGTCGAGCGCTTCCCGCTGATTAGGGAGTAAGGTGGCGGGCATGGACGCACGGCAAGTCGCGAGCCACTACAGCCGCTCCGCCCTGCTTGCGCGGCTGAACGGTGCGCTGAGGGAGGACGGCATCGATCCGGGGCGCCCGAGCATCGAGGCGCTGGCGCTGTACGACCAGTTCCACGGACGAGGGCTGGAGGCCACGGAGGAAGTTGCGCGGCTGATGCCCGCGCGGGCGGGCGACCACTTGCTCGATGTCGGGAGCGGCATTGGCGGGCCGGCGCGCTGGTTCGCGCGGCGCTTCGACTGCCGGGTCACCGGCATCGATCTCACTGCCGAGTTCTGCGAGGTGGCGCGCCATCTGACGCAGCTCCTCGGCATGCAGGACCGCGTGCGCTTCGAGCTCGGCAACGCGCTCGAGATGCCGTTCACCGCGGCGAGCTTCGACGGCGCCTATTCCATGAACGTCTCGATGAACATCGCCGACAAGGCCGCGCTCTACCGCGAGATCCGCCGGACGCTGAAGCCCGGCGGGTGGCTCGTGCTGTCGGAAATCGCCAAGGTGCCGGGCGGCGCCGAGCTCGGCTATCCCACTCCCTGGGCGGCGAGCGCGCGCACGAGTTTCCTCAGCACGCCGGAGGAGACGCGCCGTGGACTCGCCGAGGCGGGTTTCGAGGTGCTGCGGATCGACGACACGCGAGCGGCGACTTTGGAATTCGGCGCGCGAGCGCGCGCCATGGTGGAGCGCGGCGAGAAGCCGCCGCATCGCGCCGTGTGGCTCATCCATGGGGAGCTGGCGCAGGAGGCGGCGGCGAACACCGCACGCGGGCTGAAGGAGGGCGCGATCGTTCCGATCGAGGTGCTCGCCCGCTCCCGAGAGATCGGGGTCTGACCCCGATCTCAGCGCGATCGCTCAACGCCTGAGGCTGCCCTCGTAGGAGGATTGCACCTCAGTGGGCGCTGTCGCGCAGAAGCCGAGGTCGCGGAGCAAGCCGTCGGCGAGGGCGTAGACCCAGCCGTGCACGGCGAGGCTCGCGCCGCGCGCCCAGGCGTCCTGCACGATGGTGGTTTGGCAGACGTTGAGCGCCTGCTCGATGACGTTGAGCTCGCACAGGCGGCCGGCGTCGCGCACGGCGTGCTTCTTCGCCACGTCCTGGATGTGGCGCAGCCAGTTGTCGACCAGGCCGAAGCGCGCGTCCTGCAGCGCGGCCTGCACGCCGCCGCAGCCGTAGTGACCGCAGACGATGACGTGCTCGACTTTGAGCACGTCGACGGCGTATTGCAGCACCGAGAGGCAGTTCAGGTCGCTATGCACGACGACGTTCGCGACGTTGCGGTGCACGAAGAGCTCGCCGGGCTGCAGGTCGACGATCTCGTTCGCCGGCACGCGGCTGTCGGCGCAGCCGATCCACAGGTACTTCGGGGCCTGCTGGGCGGTCAGGCCCTGGAAAAAGCGCGGATCGCGCTCGGTGACGCGCTTGGCCCAGGCGCGGTTGTTGTCGAAGAGGCGCTCTAGTCTACGCATGGGTGGAAAGCACGAGCCGCGCGACGAGCCCTCCGCCTTCCCTTCGCAGGAGCTCGAGCCGGCCGCGGTGCGCCTGGGCGATGCGCTCGACGATGGCGAGCCCTAGCCCCGCGCCGCCCCGCGCGCCGCGCGCGGCGTCAAGGCGGGTGAAGGGCCGCTTCACGCGTTCCGCCTCGGATTCGGGAATGCCCTGCCCGCGGTCGAGCACCTCCAGGACTGCATTCCCGCCGGATGCTCTCACTCGTATCTCTATGGGTTCACCTGCGTAACGCAGCGCATTATCGACGAGGTTGGTGAGGGCACGGCGGACCGCCAGCCGCGCGAAGCGAAACGGCGGGACGCCGCCCGGCTCGAACGAGATCTTGCGGTTGATGCGCCGGTAATGCTCTGCGACTTCGGCGGCGAGACTGTCGAGGTCGTACTCGGCTCTCTCCTCGTCCGCGCCGCGCGCGAAGTCGAGGAACTGGCCGATGACCGCGTCGATCTCCTCGATGTCGGCGACCATGGCGTCGGTGGCGGCCGGGTCGGCGCCGCTCATCTCGAGGGCGAGGCGCAAGCGCGAGAGCGGCGTGCGCAGGTCGTGCGAGATGCCGGCGAGCACCATCGCCCGGTCGCGCTCCAGCGCCTCCAGGTCGGCCGCCATGCGGTTGAACGCGGCGGCGACGGTGCGCAGCTCGAGCGCGCCTTCCTCGGGCAGCGGCTCGTGCAGCTGCCCGCGACCGAGGCGGCGTGCGGCGCGGGTCAGCGCGGCGAGCGGCCGCGAGAGGTTCGAGGCGATGAGCCAGGCCCCGGCGAGCGCGATCACGAGGAGAGCGAGCCCCCAGCCAAGCCACTGCCGGCCGAACGCGGGCTCGAAGCGCTCGCGCGGCAGCATGACCCAGAATTCGTCGGAGTCGATGAAGAAGCTCACCCAGAAGCCCGGCTGTCCGTCGCGGGAGTAGGCGAAGCGGGTTTCCCTCCCCGAGATCTTCCTTATCTTCTCGGTGACGAGACGAAACAGAGGACGATCGGGAAGGGGCTCGGTCTTCTCGGAGGCGGTCACCGGATAGACGCGCAGGCCCTCGGCCTCATTCAGCTCGATGAGGAGCTGGCGGCGGCGGAAGGGGTCGGCATTGACCAGCGCGGCGCGGGTGAGGTTGACGGTGGTGGCCGCCTGCTGCGCCAGCTCGCTCGAGCGGGGCTCGCGCTCGTACACGCGGTAGATCTGGAAGGAGGCGAGGACCGCGGTGACGATGAGCGCCGCGATCAGCAGGAACGACCTGGCGAGAAGCGTCACTTCCCGGCGCTGTCGGGCACGAAGACGTAGCCGAAGCCCCAGACGGTCTGGATGTGCTTCGGGTGCGAGGGGTCGTCCTCGACGATCTTGCGCAGGCGCGAGATCTGCACGTCGATCGAGCGATCGAACACCTCGTATTCGCGCCCGCGCGCGAGCTCCATCAGCTTGTCGCGCGACAGCGGCTGGCGCGGGTGCTGCACCAGCACCTTGAGCACCGAGAACTCGCCCGTGGTGAGCGAGACTGCCTTGCCGGCGCGGGTGAGCGTTCGCGTGGTGAGGTCGAGCGAGAACTGACCGAACGCGTGCACGCCCCCCGCCTCGGGCGCACCCGGCAGCGCGGCCGCGGTCCTTCGTCGAAGCACTGCATTGATGCGCGCGAGCAGCTCCCGCGGGTTGAAGGGCTTGGGGAGGTAATCGTCGGCCCCCATCTCCAGTCCGACGATGCGGTCGACCTCGTCGCCCTTGGCGGTGAGCATGATGATGGCCGGCGCGGCAGGCTGCGCGCGCAGCCGGCGACATACGGCCAGGCCGTCCTCGCCCGGCAGCATGAGGTCGAGCACCACGAGGTCGTAGCGCTCCCGCGAGAGCTGCTTGTCCATCGCGGTGGCGTCGGCAACCGCCTTGACCTCGAAGCTCTGGCCGCCGAGGTAGCGCACCAGCAGATCGCGCAGGCGCTGGTCGTCGTCGACGACGAGGATCCGGGTCTTGAGCTCAGGCATTGCGGTCAATACATTGTTACAAAAATCGCCGGCGCGGACAGCCGCGCGAAAGCCGGAGCGCGTAACATCGCGGCCGATGAGAGCCCTTGCCGTCGCGCTGCTGCTCGTGCTTTCCGCGCAGGACCTGCCGGCACAGGACAAGCGGCGGGGCAACGACGGCGGGTCCCGCGGGGAGCGGATGAGCGACGCGGAGCGTCAGCGCATGCGCGAGGACATGCGAGAAGCCTACCGCGACCGGGACCGCTCTCGCGAACGGCCGCCCGAGCTTTCGCCGCAGGAGCGCGACAAGCTCCGCCAGGATATCCAGGATGCCAACAGGGACCTACGGCGTTTCCGCTGAGGACGCCGGCGGGACGAGCGGCTCGTTCGCGGCCCGCCCCGAGGAGTAGAACCGGTAGGTATTCTTCCCCGCCTGCTTGGCGGCGTACATCGCCGTGTCGGCGTGCTTCATGAGCGCGCCGGCGTCGGAGGCGTCGTCCGGGAAGACGCTGATGCCGATGCTCGCGGTCACCGTTGTCGCACGCCCGCCGATGGAGTAGGGGTGCCGGGCCTCGGCGAGGAGCTTCCTCGCGACCGTCTCCACAGGGGCGAGGTCGATCACCTCCTCGAGCACCACCAGGAACTCGTCGCCGCCCAGCCGTGCGATCAGGTCGCTCGCCCGCAGGTGCCCGCGCAACCGCCCGGCGAGGTCGACGAGCAGGCCGTCGCCTGCGTCGTGTCCGTGCAGATCGTTGATCTGCTTGAAGCCGTCGAGGTCGAGAAACACCACGGCGAGCTTCGCGTCGCGCCGGCGCGCGCGCTGCACCGCCTGGTCGAGCGAGGGCCCGAGGCTCGCGCGGTTCGCGAGCCCGGTGAGTGGGTCGCTGTACGCGAGCGAGGCGATACGCTCGCGCGCGAGCGCGACGTCGGTGATATCCCGGCCGACCCCGTGGTAGCCCAGGAAGTCCCCGCCTGCGCCGAAGCGGGGCTCGCCGCTGATGGCGTAATGCCGCACGGTGCCGTCGGACACGCGCCGCGCGAACTCGAAATCGCGGAACGGCGCATGCGAATCGAGCGTCGCGCGGTGCGCGGCCCACGCGGCCTCGTCCGGCCTCACCGACGCGAGATCCCACGACGCCTTGCCGATCGCCCCGTGCAGCAGGTCCTCGGGATAGTTGGGGCCGTGGACGATCTGCGCGACCCGGTGCGAGGGATCGGTGATCCAGTAGAAGTCGGAGGACATCTCAGTCAGGTTGCGGAAGCGCGTCTCGCTCTCGCGCAGCGAGCCCTCCGCGCTCTTGCGGCTGAGGAACTGGCCCACCTGGCTGCCGATGACGCCGGAGGCCTGCAGCAGGCGCTGGTCGGGCTTGCGCACGGTATGGCTCGAGAAGGTGAACACGCCGCACACGCGGCCCTCCACCACCGCCGGGAAGGCAAACACGCCGCGCGTCTCGGTGATGCCCGAGAGCGCGGCCTTGTGCGCGCGCGGGTCCTTCGTCACGTCCGGGCACCATAACGTCTCGCCGTCCCTGAGGACCGCGCCGGCCAGCCCCTCGCCGGAGCGGTACGAAAGCCCCTTCGAGCTCTCGAGCAGCAGCGAGTCGTCCGACGACCAGCCTTCCTGGTACACGAGGCGCTCGCCGTCGAGCCGAAGGTAGCGCGCGCAGCTCCAGCCTTCGGCGATGCACACCGCGCGCATCACCAGCCGCAGGCCGCTCGCCGCGTCATCGGCGTCGGCGAGCGCGGCCGCCACGCGGTGCTCGAGCTTGAGCATGAGCTCGGCGCGCTTTTGCGCGCTGACGTCGCGACCGACGCCGCGGTAGCCGGCGAAGCGGCCGTCGGCATCGATCACCGGCTCGCCGCTCACGCTCATGTAGCGGATGGTGCCGTCCTTCATGGCACGCCACATCAGCGCGTCGTGAAACGGCTGGCGCGACTCAAGCAGCAGGCGATGTGCGTCCCAGCCGCCCTCGATGCTCAGCCCCGTCTCCCAGCGCCGCTTGCCGAGCAGGCGCGCGAGCAGCGTCTCGTCGCCGCCGGCCACGTGGCGGCCCTCCAGGCGCGTGAAGCGGTACTCGGCGTCGAGCTCCCAGTACCAGTCCGAAGAGAGGTTCGTGAGCGCACGAAAGCGCGCCTCGCCTTCCCGCGCCGCCGCTTCGGCGTCGGCGCGCTGCAGGAACTGCCCAATTTGCCCGGCGATGACGCCGAGCGCCTGCATCAGGTGCGTTTCGGGCTGGCGGATCTGGCGGCAGGTGAAGCTCAGCACGCCGACGATGCGCCCGGCCACGCGCACCGGAACGAGCAGGGCGGCCGCAAGGCCGGTGCGCCGCGAGAGCTCGTGGCGCAGCACACGCGGGTCCCGCCGGGTGTCGGCGACCCACAGCGGCTCGGCGGACTGCCAGGCGGCGCCAATCAGGCCGGCGCCCTGCGCGAACTGCAGCTCGCGCGAGCCTTCGATGAAGGCGGCGGCATCGGCGAGCCCTGGCATGGCGAAGTGAGCGTAGAGGCGCATGACCTGGGCGGGCTCGTCGAGCTTCCAGAACTCGGCGCAGTCCCAGCACTCGGTCTCGCAGATGGCGCGCAGCGCTGCGCGCAGCGCCTCGGGAGCGTCCAACCCCTTGGCGAGGAAGCGCGTGACGCTGTGCTCGAGGCGCAGGAGCTCCTCGGCGCGCTTTTGCCGGGTAATATCGCGGCCGATGCCGCGGTAGCCACGGAAGGCGCCCTTCGCATCGAATATCGGCTCGCCGCTCACCGCGGCACAGACGCGGCTGCCGTCCTCGAGCGTGCGCCAGACCACAAGGTCGCGGAAAGGCTTCCGCGCCGCGGTGACCGCGCGGTGCGCCTCCCAGCCGTCCTCGGCCTCGAAGCCCGTGCCCCAACGCGTCTTGCCGAGGAGCTCCTCCAGGCGCGCCTGCTCGGCGCGCGTGCGGTTGTGCGCCATGATGCGCGTGAATCGCATCGCGGTATCGGTCTCCCAGTACCAATCGGACGAAAGGCTGAGGAGCGCTCGGGCGGGGGACGCGGGGGTGCGTACCGGCGTGCGCCGGCGCGTGGCCTTCGGTGCGCGCTTTTTCTTCATCTTGGAATCACCGATCTCCCCAACAATCTACTGCGGCGTCAACCCGGCGTCCAGCCTCAGGAGGTGCTCGATCGAGTTCGCGTAATAGTCGAGCAGCGGCAGCTCATCGGCACGCGCCCGCAGGAGCCCGTCGTCGCCCTGGTCGACGAGGTGCCGCAGGCGCAGCATCCTCAGGCCCACGGTCAGGGCGTAGTCCTGGTCGCTTCGCGGCACGTAGACGTGGGCTCCGGCCCCGCCCAGGCGCGCGAGCAGCCGCTGCGCTTCGGCCTTGAGCTCCAGCTCCGAGAGCGCGCGAGCGGGGTCCCTGGCGAAGATGGCGGCGATGAGCGCCACCGGCACCACCGGTACCACGCGGCCCACAGCGGCCATGAGCTCGCTGCCCAGCTCCGCGGTCAGCGCCTTGCGCGTCTCCGGCGCGAGGCGGCGAAGGTCGATACCGCGTTGGCGGCAGTACTCGCGCATCGAGACCGGCGAGCCGAAGTTCACGCAGGCGTAGCCGAAGCGGTGCCACTCGCTGCGCAACGCGAGGCCGATGTTGTGCAGGAGGAACTTCGCGGTGTTCCACAACGACCGGGATCGACTCGTTTTTCTCCCTTCAAGGGAAAGCAGCAGCGTCCTGTCCTCCAGCACGCGGTCGTAGTTGATGCCGACCGGCACGAAGACGAGGTCGCGCTCCTGCTCGTTCCAGCCGCGCAGCATGTAGTCAAGCACACCAAGGCGCGGGGCGCGCATGCGGCCGTCGCGCGAGAGGCCGCCTTCCGGGAACACGGCTTGCGGCACGCCGGCCTCGGTGGCCATGGCGATGTAGCGCTCGAGAACGCGCCGGTAGAGCTCGTCACCGGAGTTGCGGCGCACGAAATACGCGCCCATGGCGCGGATGAGCCCGGAGAGCGGCCACACACGGGCCCACTCGCCGACCGCGTACGAGAGCGCTGCCTGGTCCGCGGCGAGGTAGCCGGCGAGCACGTAGTCCATGTTGGAGCGGTGATTCATCACGCACACGACGGTGGCGTCGGGCTCGATGCGCGAGATTCCCTCGGAGTCGATGAAACCCAGCCGTACGCGGTAGAGCGTGCGCGCGAGCGCGCGGCCGAGCCAGTAGCCGATGCGGAAGTAGAGGTAGGCATTGAACGCCGGGACAATTTCTCGCGCGTAGCGCTCGACCCGCTTCATCGCGGCATTCAAGGAGACACCCGAGGTCGAAGCGAAGTGCTCGGCCGCCTGCTGCACCTTGGGGTCGGTCATCAGGCGATGGATGAGCGCCTGGCGGCGCGTGCGCTGGAACGGGCGGATGCCGATGCGCAGCCGCGTCGAGAGCTCGTCCATCACCCGGTTCGCCGGATGCGCGAGCATCCAGCGCAGCGCGGGCATCAGCACGTGCTCGTATGCCGCCCATGCCGCGAGGACGAGCAGGATCGCGAAACCCCAGAATGGGAGGACGACGGGATCTGTCATCTTCGCGAGATCGGGGTCAGACCCCGATCTCTGAATCTTTCCCGCATGAAGAGATAAAGCCCGCTCGCGACGACGATGCTGGCGCCGATCCACACCGCGGCGGCCGGCACGTCGCCGAAGACGAGGTAGCCGAAGATCGCCATGTAGATCACCTGCTGGTACAGGAACGGCGCGAGCACGGTGGCGGGAGCATAGCGGTGCGCGAGCGCGAGCAGGTAGTGGCCCAGGCCCCCGCAAAAGCCGAGCAGCAGCAGCACGCCCCACTCCAGCCAGCCGGCGGGCGCCTGCCACGCCGCCAGCGCGAAGGGCGCAAGGCCGATCGTCGCGCCCACCGCCGGCAGGAACTGGATGGTCTCCGGCGAGTCGTAGGCCGCCAGGCGCCGCGTCATCAGGTTGAAGAGCGCGTAGAGCACCGCGTTGGCCACCGAGGCGATCATCGCGGGGTGGAACGCGGCGGACCACGGCCGGATGATCACCAGCACGCCAGCGAAGCCGGCGAGGATCGCGATCCAGCGACCGCGGTCGAGCTTCTCGCCCAGCAGCGGCGCCGCGAGCAGCGCGATCAGGATCGGCACGACGAAGTAGATCGAGGAGGTGACCGCGAGCTGCAGGTACTGCAGCGCCCAGAAGTTGATGCCGGTCATCGCCATGAACATGAGCGCGCGCAGCACATGCCAGCGCAAATGGCTCGTGCGCACGAGCGTCAGGCCCTTCACCGGCAGAAGCACGGCCGCCGCGATCACCACGTGCGTCGCGAAGCGCAGCCACACCACCACGATCACCGGCAGCGAGCCGACCAGCCATTTCGCGCTGCCGTCGAGCAGCGTGAAGAGCACGTAGGTCAGGGAGACGAGGCCGATGCCCGCAAGGCGGTTGGCGGCGCTGTCGGCCTGCAGCACCTAGGCCTGCCTCACCACGGGATCGGGGTGCCGTCGTGGTCGAGGAAGCGGCCGGAATCGGAAGCCTGCAGGCCCGCGATGACCTTGCGCAGCCCGCGGACCGACTCGGCGGGCTCGAGCGGCGCGCTCTGGCCGCCCATGTCGGTGCGCACCCAGCCCGGATGCAGCGCGACCACGACGATGCCGCGCGGCGCGAGCAGCGCCGAGAAAGCCTTCGCCACCATGTTGAGCGCCGCCTTGCTGGAGGCGTATGGCAGCGCGTGGCCGCTCGCGGCGGCGATCGAACCCAGGCGGCTCGACATGAACGCGATGATCTTGCGCTCGCTCGCCGCGACGTTTTCGACGAACGCCTCGGCGACCGCGGCGGCGCCGAGCACATTGACGCGCATCACCTGCTCCCACGAGGCGTAGTCGAAGCTGCCGAGGCCGCTGCCGCGCTTCCCCGCGATGCCCGCGTTGCAGAAGAGGAGGTCGATCGCAACGCCCTTCAGGGCTTTTGCCTTCGCGGAGATCTTCCTCGCGTCGGTGACGTCGAGATCGGCGCGCGTCGTGGCGATGACGTTCCAGCCCTCGGCCTGGTACTGACGCGCAAGCTCGGCGCCGAGGCCGCGGCCCGCGCCGGTGATGAGTGCGGTAGGCACTAGAGGGACGAGATCAGAGGGCGGAAACCACCGCGGCCGTCACGTCCTCGGTGCGGGCGCTACCGCCCAGATCCGGCGTGAAGACCTTCCTCGCGGTCACGGCCTCGACCGCCTTCATCAGCCGTGCCGCGGCCTTCGCCTCGCCGAGGTGCTCGAGCATCAGGGAAGCGGTCCAGAAGGTGGCGATCGGATTCGCCACGCCCTTGCCGGTGATGTCGAAAGCCGAGCCGTGGATCGGCTCGAACATCGAGGGGAACCGGCGCTCGGGGTTGAGGTTCGCGGTGGGCGCGATGCCGAGCGAGCCGGAAAGGGCGGCGGCGAGGTCCGAAAGAATGTCGGCGTGCAGGTTGGAGGCGACGATGGTGTCGAGGCTGCCCGGCTTGAGGACCATGCGCGTGGTCACGGCATCGACGAGCACGCGATCGGTCTTCACGTCCTCGTATTGCTTCGCCACGGCGAAGAAAACCTCGTCCCACAGCACCATGCCGTGGCGCTGGGCGTTCGACTTCGTCACCAGCGTGAGCTGCCTGCGCCGGCGCTTGCGCGCGAGCTCGAATGCGAACCGATGCACGCGCTCGACGCCCTTGCGCGTGAAGACGGAGGTTTCGGTCGCCACTTCCTCGGGCAGGCCAGCGTGCACCCGACCGCCGGAGCCGGAGTACTCGCCCTCCGTGTTCTCCCGGACGATCACCCAGTCGATTTCGCCGGCATTGTGCATCTTGCTTTCGATGCCGGGGAGCACGCGAGAAGGTCGCACGTTGGCGTACTGGTCGAAGCCCTGACAGATCGGCAGGCGCAGGCCCCAGAGCGAGACGTGGTCGGGAACGTCGGGCGCACCGACCGCGCCGAAGAAAATCGCGTCGAACCTCTGCAGCTCCTGCAGCCCGCCTTCGGGAATGTAGCGGCCGGTGCTCTTGTAGCGCTCCGAGGACCAGTCGAACGACGTGAACTCGAGCCGGAACCCGTCCTCGAGCTTGCGCAGAACCTCGATTCCCGCGGGAATGACCTCGTTGCCGATTCCGTCGCCGGGGATCGACGCGATGCGATAGGTCTTCAAGCCGCTTTCTTTGACAGCGATCTCACCGCCTCGGCGACTGCGGCGCCCACCTCGGCGGTGCTCGCCTTGCCCTTCATGTCCGGCGTATGCGGCCCGGCGACGATGACCTGCTCGATGGCGCGCACGACATCCGCGGCGGCCTCGGGATGCCCGAGGTGCTCGAGCATGAGCGCGCCGGACCAGATCGCGGCGATCGGGTTGGCGATCTTCTTGCCCGCGATGTCGGGGGCGGAGCCATGCACCGGCTCGAAGATCGAGGGCGCGGTGCGCTCCGGGTTGATGTTGCCGGAGGCGGCGATGCCGATCGTGCCGGCGGTCGCGGGCCCGAGGTCGGAGAGGATGTCGCCGAAGAGGTTGGAAGCGACGATGACGTCGAAGCGCTCCGGGTTGAGCACCATCTGGATGGTCAGTCCGTCGACGTGGTACTGGTCCGCCTTCACATCTCCATATTGCTTCTTGATCTCGGCGAAGCGCTCGTCCCAGTACGGCATCGTGATGGTGATGCCGTTTGACTTGGTGCAGCTCGTCAGGTGCCTCTTGCGCGTGCGCGCGAGCTCGAAGGCATACTTCATGATCCGGTCCACGCCCTTGCGGGTGAAGACCGCCTGCTGCGTGACCATCTCTTCGGCCGTACCTTCGCGGAAGCGCCCGCCGATGTTCCCGTACTCGCCTTCGGTGTTCTCTCGGATCACGACATAGTCGATCTCGCCGGGCTTGCGGCCAGCGAGCGGGCAGGGCAGGCCCTCGAACAGGCGCACCGGCCGCAGGTTGACGTACAGGTCGAACCAGCGCCGGAAGTTGATGAGAAGGCCCCAGGCGGAAACGTGGTCGGGCACGATCGCAGGGTTTCCGACCGCTCCGAAGTACACCGCGTCGAATTTGCGCAGGATGTCGGCAGCGTCGTCGGGGCACATCTTGCCGTGCGACTTGTACCAGTCGCAGCTCCAGTCGAGCTCCTTCCACTTGAAGCGGACGCCGTGCCGTGCGCCGGCGGCCTCCAGCACGCGCACGCCCTCGGGCACGACCTCGCGCCCGATGCCGTCTCCGGGTATCACCGCTATGGAATGTTCTTTCATGGCGCGCAGTATATAGAATCGCCCCATGCAATTCGCGGCGATCGAGACCTCCACGCCGTGGTGCTCGGTCGCGCTGTGGCGCGACGGGGAGCTGGCCTCGCGGGAACGCCTCGCCGGCCATCGCCACTCCGAGCTGGTACTGCCGATGCTCCAGGCGCTTCTGCAGGCGTCCGGCGTTTCGATGGCAAGCCTCGACGCCGTCGCGTTCGGCGCCGGTCCCGGCTCGTTCACCGGCCTGCGCATCGCCTGCGCGCTCGCGCAGGGGCTTGCGCTGTCGCGCGATCTGCCGGTCCTGGGCCTGTCGGCCTTCGAGGCGCTCGCAGAGGAATCGGGAGGGCCGCGCGTGGCTGCGTGTATTGATGCGCGCATGGGCGAGGTGTACTTTGCTGCGCTCCAGAGGGAAGACGGCAAGGAGGCCGGCCGCTGGCGCGAGGTGGTGCCGGCGCAATGCCTGGCGCCGCAGGAGGTGCGCGTGCCGCCGGGCCAAGGCTGGATCGGCTGCGGCAGCGGATTCGCAGCGTACGGCGAGCTCGGCTTCGAGCTCGCCCTCCCCGCCGTGCACCCGACGGCGGCGGCGATCGCCGCGCTCGCCGCGCCGCGCTTCGCCGCGGGCGAAGGCGTCGACGCCGCGCTCGCCGCGCCCGCGTACCTGCGCGAGAAGGTAGCGCTGACAAGAGAAGAACAGGAGGCGCGATGAGCGCCGTGCTCAAGGATGTTCCAGAGCTGGCCGAGATGCGCGAGTCCGACCTCGACGAGGTCCTCGTGGTGGAGCAAGCGATCTACACTCATCCCTGGACGCGCAACAACTTCTCCGACTCCCTCGCGGCCGGCTATACCTGCCGCGTCCTGCGGCTGGAGAAAAGCCTGCTGGGCTACTTCGTCCTGATGGCGGCCGCCGGCGAAGCGCATCTTCTCAACCTCTCGGTCGCCGCCGCGCATCAGCGGCGAGGGTACGGCGCAATCCTGCTCCGCGAGGCGATGGGCCTCGCCCGTTCACTGGGCACGCACCGGCTTTTCCTCGAAGTGCGCCCAAGCAACCGCGGAGCACAGACCCTATACAGCAGGTTCGGCTTCCAGAAAGTCGGCGTGCGGCGTGGCTACTACCCGGCCTTCTTTGGTCGCGAGGATGCGCTCGTGCTGGCGCGCGCGCTCGGATGAGCCGCCGCGGCGAGATTCTCGCGGAGATGGGCATCGCGCCGGTCTGGCGCCTGCGACAAGCAAAGGAAGCCGGAGGAGGCTGCTCGCCGCGGCGAGAGCCAGGATGGATCGAGCTCAAGCAGGCGGTTCCCGCCTGCAACTCGTGCGGTCTGCACAAGTCGCGTACGCAGACGGTGTTCGGCGTGGGCGACGAGCAGGCTGACTGGATGCTGATTGGCGAGGCGCCCGGCGCCGAGGAAGACCGTCTGGGCGAGCCTTTCGTGGGGCAGGCCGGGCGCCTCCTCGACAACATGCTCGCCGCCCTCGACCTCACCCGCAGCAAGAACGTCTACATCGCCAATGTGCTCAAGTGCCGGCCGCCGGGCAACCGCAACCCCGAGCCCGAGGAGGTCGAGAAGTGCTCGCCGCACCTGCGGGCGCAGATCCGGCTCGTCGCGCCGAAGCTCATCATCGCGATGGGCCGCTTCGCCGCCCAGACGCTCCTGGGCACGGACGCGAGCATCGCCAGCCTCCGCGGGCGCGTGCACGCCTGCGCCGGCGTGCCGCTCATCGTCACCTACCACCCCGCCTACCTGCTCCGGAATCTCCCCGACAAGGCGAAAGCCTGGGAGGACCTGGTCTTCGCGCGCAGAACGATGGCCGGGCTCAGTCGTTCTTGAGTCGGGGGTGGTGGGGGTCCTCCGCGCGTGCGAAGGCGAGCAGGCTCTCGACCTCCGCGGCGTACAGGCGCCTGTTGCGCCAGTACCAGAACTGCACGACCGTCATCGTCCCGGCGACGAACAGGCCGAACACCACGATGACGAAGAGGATCGAGAAGCCCCGGTGCAGGAGCAGCGAGTAGAGCGCGATCATCATCAGGATCGACGCGTTCTCGTTGAAGTTCTGCACCGCGATCGAGCGGCCCGCGCCGACGAGATGGTGACCGCGGTGCTGCAGCAGCGCATTCATCGGGACGACGAAAAATCCGGCGAGGCCGCCGATGACCACCATCAGCGACACCGCGAGCCATACCTGCTCCACGAAGATCATGACGATGACGATAAGGCCCATCGCGATGCCAAGCGGGATGACGCGCACCGAGCGGTCGAGGGCTACCCAGACCGAGGCGAGCACCGCGCCGATCGCGATGCCCAGCGCCGTGACGCCCTGGAGGATCGCCGCTCTGGACAGGTCGAAGCCGAGCGCCGCACGGGCCCACTCGATGACGATGAACTGCAGCGTCGCGCCCGCGCCCCAGAAGAGGGTCGTCACCGCGAGCGAGATCTGGCCGAGCCGGTCGGTCCAAAGGCGGCCGACGCAGCGCGAGAAGTCCCGCAGCGTCTCCATCGGATGGCTCGGGAGCGGCTTGAGCGCAACGCCGGTGCGCGGAATCTGCAGATTGAAGAGCGCCGCGATGACGTAGACCACGGCGATGATGGCGATCGCCGCGTGCGCGGCCGTGTGCACCACCGGCAGGTCGAGCTCGAGCACCTTGGCCGCGACGCGTACGTGGATCAGGATGCCGCCGAGCATCGTGCCGAGGATGATGGAGGCGACGGTGAGCCCCTCGATCCAGCCGTTCGCGATCACGAGCTTGCGGTGGGGCAGGTACTCGGTGAGGATGCCGTATTTCGCCGGTGAGTAGGCGGCGGCGCCCAACCCGACCAAAGCGTAGGCGGCGAGCGGGTCGACGTTGAAGAGCATCAGCCCGCAGCCGACGATCTTCACGGTGTTGGCGATGAACATCACCTGGCCCTTGGGCAGCCGGTCGGCGAACGCGCCGACGTAGGGTGCGAGCACCACGTAGGAAACGACAAAGAAGAACTTCAGGTAGGGCGTGAGCCAGGTCGGTGCGTCCGCCTGCATCAGCAGCGCGATCGCGGCGACGAGCAGCGCGTTGTCGGCGAGCGACGAGAAGAACTGCGCCGCCATGATGATGTAGAAGCCGGAGGTCAACGTGCGCGGATTTTGAGTGGCGGCGGGCGTTTATAGCACAATAAGGCACGATGCCCCGCCCCATCCGCGCCACCATCTCGGCCGGCGCCCTCGCGCACAACCTCATGGTGGCGAAGGCGTACGCGAGCGGCGCCAAGGTATGGGCGGTCATCAAGGCGAATGCCTACGGCCACGGCATCGAGCGCGCCGCGCGCGCCCTCGATGCGGCCGACGGCTTCGCGGTACTCGACTTCCACGAGGCGGTGCGCCTGCGTGCCGCGGGCGTGGAGAAGCCGATCCTGATGCTCGAAGGCTTCTTCAAGAGCGCCGACCTGCCGCTCCTCACCAGCTACCGGCTCACGCCGGTGGTGCACAACCCCGAGCAGGTCGAGATGCTGCGGCTCGCCAGCCTGCCGGTCGAGATCGACGCGTACATCAAGGTAAACAGCGGCATGAACCGCCTGGGGTTCACTGTCGACGGCCTGCGTCCGGCCTACAACGCGATCCGGCTGCATCCCCACGTGCGGCGCGTCACGCTCATGACGCACTTCGCTGACGCCGACGGAC
Source organism: Burkholderiales bacterium (assembly GCA_035649175.1). Classification (GTDB taxonomy): domain Bacteria; phylum Pseudomonadota; class Gammaproteobacteria; order Burkholderiales; family SG8-39; genus SCGC-AG-212-J23. Next base: position 24,862 of record DASRKB010000257.1, read on the forward strand.
CCTCGGGCGTGAAGGGTCAGCTCGACCGGTTCCGGGAGCTCACGCGCCCGTTCGAGCCCGAGTACCTCTCCCTCGCCAATTCCGCCGCGCTCTTGCGTTTCTCGGAGACGCGCGTCGGATGGGTGCGGCCGGGGATCATCCTCTATGGATGCTCTCCCTTCTGCGACCGGAGCGCCGAGGCGCTCAACCTGAAACCCGCGATGACGCTCGGCTCGGAGCTCATCGCCACGCAGCACCTGCAGCCGGGCGAGCGCATCGGCTACGGCTTCTCGTACGAGGCGGTGCGAGAAATGACGATCGGCGTAGTCGCCTGCGGGTATGCCGACGGCTATCCACGCCACGCGCCCAGCGGCACGCCGGTGCTCGTCAACGGAAAGCGCACGCGGACCGTTGGAAGGGTATCGATGGACATGATGACGGTCGACATCAGCGCCATCCCGGAGGCCTACATCGGCACGCCGGTGACGCTCTGGGGCGAGGGCCTGTCCGCCGACGAGGTCGCCGCCTCGGCCGGCACGCTGAGCTACGAGCTTCTATGTGCGCTCGCCCCGCGCGTGCCGGTGATCGAGGCGCCGTGAAGCGCAAGACCGCCTACGTGTGCTCCGACTGCGGCGCGAGCGCGCTGCAGTGGTTCGGCGCCTGCCCCTCCTGCGGCGCGGCGGGGACGCTGAGCGAGACGGTTGCCGAACGAAGGTCTTCTGCAGCCGTGAGAGTTCCAACGGTTGCCCTCTCGGATCTGCAGCCGCGAGAGTTGCAGCGCATCCCGACCGGGATGGAAGAGCTCGACCGGGCGCTCGGCGGCGGCCTGGTACCCGGGCAGGTGGCGCTTCTCGGCGGCGACCCGGGCATCGGGAAGTCGACATTGCTGCTGCAGGCGCTGAGCGGCCTTCGGGTCCAGACACTATATGTAACGGGCGAGGAATCCGCGGACCAGGTCGCCATGCGCGCGAGGCGCCTTGGGCTGGGCGCGGAGACGATGCAGCTCCTTGCGGAGACGCAGCTCGAACGCGTGCTCGGGGCGCTGGAGGGCGCGCGGCCGGCCGTCGCGGTGATCGACTCGATCCAGACGCTGTGGTACGAGGCGCTGCAGTCTGCGCCAGGCTCGGTGGCGCAAGTGCGCGAGTGCGCGGCGCAGCTCACGCGGCATGCCAAGCGCGCCGGGACGGCGCTGCTCATCATCGGCCACGTGACCAAGGAGGGCGCGATCGCCGGCCCGCGCGTGCTCGAGCACATCGTCGACACGGTGCTTTACTTCGAGGGCGACACCAATTCCGCCTTCCGCCTCGTCCGTGCGGTGAAGAACCGCTTCGGCGCGGTGAACGAGCTCGGCGTCTTCGCGATGACCGAGAGCGGCCTGAGAGGCGTCAGCAATCCTTCCAGATTGTTCCTCAGTACGCATGGAAGGCCCGTCGCGGGCTCCTGCGTCCTCGCCACCCTGGAAGGCACCCGGCCGCTGCTGGTGGAGATCCAGGCGCTCGTCGACACGGCGCACACGCCCAATCCGCGCCGCCTCTCGGTGGGCCTGGAGCAAAACCGCCTGGCGATGCTGCTCGCGGTGCTGCACCGGCACGCCGGCATTGCGACCTATGAGCAGGACGTTTTCGTGAACGCGGTGGGCGGCGTGCGCATCGCCGAGCCGGCGGCCGACCTCGCGGTCTGCCTGGCTATCGTGTCTTCTTTCTCGGACCGCGCCATCGGCGCAAAGGTCGCCGTGTTCGGCGAAATCGGCCTCGCGGGCGAGGTACGCCCTGCGCCGCGCGGGCAGGACCGCCTGAAAGAGGTCGCGAAGCTTGGCTTCGAGAAAGCCATCATCCCGAAGGCGAACGTTCCGAAAGGAAAGATCGCCGGCCTGGAGATCCACGCCGTCGAGCGCGTGGACCAGGCCGTCCAGCTCCTGCGCGAGCTCTGACTATCGGCTGCGGATCTCCGCCAAGGCTTTGCCGATCACGCGCGCCGAGGCCGCGAGTGCCTTTTCCTCGGCGGGATCCATGTCGGGCATGACCATCTCGGTGGCGCCGCCGGGGCCGACGACCGCGGGAAGCGAAAGCGCGACGTCGCCCAAGCCGAGCGACGGGTCCTGCACCCGCGAGACGGTGAGTACGCGCCGCTCGCCCCGCAGCATCCAGCGCAGGAGCGCCGCCGTGACGAGGCCGATGGCATGGTTGGTCGCGCCCTTTCGCGCCACGATCTCGTAGGCGGCGCGGCGCACCTCTTGCGCGATCACCGCCTCGCGCTCGGCGCTCCAGCCCGGCCAGCTGCGCAGAGGCCGCCCGCCCGCCTGCGCACTCGTCCAAAGCACGACTTCCGAATCGCCGTGCTCGCCGACGACCTGGGCGTGCACCGAGCGCGGGTCCAGACGCAGCTCCCGTCCCACGGCGTGACGCAGCCGGGCGGTGTCGAGCATGGTGCCCGTGCCGATGACGCGCTCGGGCGGCAGGCCAGTGCTTTCGCGCACGACTGTGGTCAGCACGTCGACCGGGTTGGTCACCACGACGACGAGGCCGCGGTAGCCCCGCAGCGACTCGCCGATCTCGCGCGCGGTACCCGCGTTATCCCGGAGCAGGGCGAGCCGCGTCTCCTCCGGACGCCCGCCGCGCCCCGCGGAGATGACGACGGCGTCCGTGTCGCGCATGGCTTCCAAGTGCACCGCGCGCACTTCCGCCGCCGGATAGAAGGAAGACCCGTGCGCGAGGTCCATCGCCTCCCCCTCGGCGATCTCACGGCGACGGTCGGTGAGGAGCAGCTCGCGCGAAACGCCGGCGTGCAGGAGCGAAATCGCTATGCTCGATCCAACCCACCCGGTTCCGACGATGCCGATGCGCGCCATCCCGGTCAGACTATGACGGCAAGCGCACGTTCAGCGGCTTGCATGCCGCTGCGGACCGCGGCTTCCAGGGTCGGCGGATAGTCCGGATCGGTGTAGTCGCCGGCGAGATGCACGCCCTTGATCTCCACGGATGGTCTGCGCAACTCCACCTCGCAGGTGATGGTAGCCCTCTTCTCGGCGATGACGCGGCTCCACGCCGGCGAGGGCAGGCTGCCCAGCGTCCGGACGAGCTCCTGGTGGCAGCGCTGTGCGAGCTCGCCTCGCGTCATCTGCTGATGGTCGCCCTGCGCGCTGATCACGCACGCTAGGCGCCCGTGCTCGCCGAGCAGCGTGCCGCGATCGAACACCCACTGCACGAGGCCGTCGGCAAGGCCGAGCATGGGGAAGGGCAGGCGCACCTGCTCCCGATACTGAAGGTAGCAGGTGGTGATCGGCTGGTAGGTGTACTCGGGCGCCATGCCGGGTAGCAGGGCCTTCAGCTGGTGCGGACCGACCGCGACGATCACATCGGAGAATTTGCGCTTCAGCGGCTCAAGATCATGAACCGGCGAGCTCAGCCGGATCTCGCCGCCCTTCGCGCGCACAAAGGCCGCCGCCGGCTCGGGGAAGAGCCGCGAAAGATCGACTCGCGGCAGCACCAGGTCGGCGGCCCCGGGCGCGGCCCCGAGCGTGTCGCGCAGCACGGCGAGGAAGATGCGCGACGAGGCGATCACGCTTGGGGTGTTCAGCGCCGAGACGCAGAGCGGGCGCCAGAGATAGTGCGCGATCGCGCCGCTTTGAGCGTGCCGCGCCAGCAGCTCGTCCACCGGCATGTCCTCGTCGAGCCGAAAGCGCGCGCGCCGCATGCGGGAGAGGAACCGGATTGCGCCCAGCCGCTCGCGCAGCGGGATCCCGCGCGCGGCGAGCATGCCGGCGAGGAGGCCGAGCCGGCGCGCGCTCAAACGGAACCGCCCGGGGTAGCGGATCTCCAGCGGAAGTCGCAGCACGGCCTCCGGCGGCACGCCGACCTGGTGCATGAGGGAAAAGAGCGTTGCGTAGGCGCCGATCAGGATGTGCTGACCGTTATCGAGCTCGGTGCCCTGCGTCGCCACGCGGCGCGCGCGCCCGCCCGGCACCGACCCGGACTCGAACACGGTCACCGGGATGCCCTTGCCCGCGAGCGTCACCGCCGCCGCCATGCCGGCGTAGCCGGCGCCGACGATCGCTACGCGGTAACCCATGTTCTCCAGGCGATGAAGAACTTGCGCAGCGGCGTCAGCGAAGTGCGCTGCGCGAGCACATGGAAGCCATCGCGCTCGATCTCGGCGAGCAGCGCGCGGTAGATTGCCGCCATGATCAGGCCGGGGCGCTGCGCGCGGCGGTCCTCCTCGGGAAGGGCCTCCAGGGCCTGCGCGTAGTACGCCTTCGCGCGCTCGGTCTCGAAGCGCATAAGCCCCCGGAAGGCGTCGGTCTCCCGTCCCTGCAGGATGTCGGAAGCGAGCACGCCGTGCGCCTTCAGATCCTCCATGGGCAGGTAGAGGCGGTTCTTGCGGGCGTCTTCGCCGACATCGCGGATGATGTTGGTGAGCTGGAAGGCGATGCCGAGCCGCCGCGCGTACTCCAGGGTACGCGCGTGCCGATAGCCGAAGATGCCGGCGGCGAGGATGCCCACGACCCCCGCGACCAGGTAACAGTAGCGCTCCAGGCCCGCCCAGTCGAGGTAGCGGGTCTGCGTCAGGTCCATCTCCATCCCGTCGATGATCTCGCCCAGTCTCTGTTCCGAGATCGAATACGCCTCCATGAAGGGCTGGAGCGCCTGGGTGACGGGATGCTGCGGGCTGCCGGCGCGCAGGTTCGCCACCTCGGCGCGCCACCAGGCGAGCTTGACCGCGGCGCGCTGCGCGTCGCTCGCCTCGTCGACCGCATCGTCGACCTCGCGGCAGAATGCGTAGAGCGCGGTGATCGCGCGCCGGCGCTCCCGGGGCAGGAAGAGAAACGAGTAGTAGAAGCTCGAGCCGCTCGCCGCCGCCTTCTGCTGACAGTACTCGTCGGGGCTCATACCGCTCTTGCGAGCATGAGCGGCCAGTCGAAGGCACGCAGCACCGGCCGCCGGCGGAACACGTCGTAGCCGGCGCGCTCGATCTTTTCGAGGATGCGCAGTCCGCCCTGCACTGTGGCGCGGATCTCGAGGCCGACCCGGCCGGGAAGCGAGCGCCCGAGCGGGGCGCCGGCCAGCATCAGCGCCCTCGTTCGCGCGACCTGGAAGGCCATGAGCGAGCGCCAGGCTTCGTCGCAGAGCCGCTGCCCGATGTGCCGCTCGGCCACGCCGTGCGCGGCCATTTCGTCCTGCGGCAGGTAGATGCGCCCCTTCGCGAAGTCGACGTCCACGTCCTGCCAGAAGTTGACGAGCTGCAGGGCGCTGCAGATGGCGTCGGACTGCGCGAGGTCTCGGTCAGTCGTTCGTTTGAAAACATGGAGCAGCAGGCGTCCGACCGGGTTCGCCGAGCGGCGGCAATAATCCAGCACCTCGGCGTAGCTCGCGTAGCGCTTCTTCGTCACGTCTTGCGAGAACGCGTCCAGGAGATCGGCAAACAGCTGAACGGGAAGGCAGTGCTCCCGCATGATCCTGGCGACATCGCGAAACAAAGGGTCGTCGGCGCTCCCTTGCAGCAGCTTGGAACGATACCCCTCGAGCCTTGCCAGTCTCCGGGTCGGGGGGTCGTCGCCCTCGTCGGCGAAGTCGTCGGCGGTGCGCGCGAAGCGGTAGATGACGGTGATCGGGTCGCGTAGCGCGGCGGGAAGCAGCCAGGACGCGACCGGGAAGTTTTCGTAATGGCCGACCGACACGAGAGGCTATACTACGTTGTTTTCTGAATCGTTTTCGGCGAAGGTGGCGGAATTGGCAGACGCACCAGACTTAGGATCTGACGCCGCAAGGCATGAGGGTTCGAGTCCCTCCCTTCGCACCACGAGAGAGGTTGGATGGCCAACGTAGAGACCCTGGGGATCCTGGAGCGGCGGGTGTCGATGAGCGTGGCGGCCGAAGAGATCGAGCGCCAGGTCGACGAGCGGCTGAAGAAGCTCGCGCGCAACGTGAAGATGGCCGGCTTCCGCCCAGGCAAAGTGCCGCTCAAGCTGGTGGCACAGACCTACGGTCCGCAGGTGCGCTCCGAGGTGCTGAGCGACACGGTGCAGAAGGCCTTCACCGACGTCGTGCGCGAAGCGAAGCTCAGGGTGGCCGGCTACCCGCGCATCGAGAAGAAAAGCGACTCCGAGTTCAGCGCGACCTTTGAGATCTACCCGGAGGTGAAGGTGGGCGATCTCGCCGCTGCCGCGATCGAGCGGCCGAGCGTCAAGGTGGACGACGCGGCGGTCGACAGGACCCTCAATATCCTGCGCAAGCAGCGAACGCGCTTCGTCTCGGCCACGCGTCCGGCGCAGAACGGCGACCGGCTGGCAGTCGATTTCCACGGCACCATCGGCGGGGAGCCCTTCGACGGCGGCAAGGCCGAGGGTTTGACCTTCATGCTGGGCGAGGGCCGCATGCTTCCGGAGTTCGAGGCCGCGGCGCGCGGCATGTCGGAAGGCGAGGAGAAGAGCTTCGAGGTCAAGTTCCCGGACGACTACCACGGCAAAGCGGTGGCCGGCAAAGTCGCTTCATTCCTGCTGAAGCTGAGAAAGGTCGAAGAGCCGCAGCTTCCCGCGCTCGACGCCGAGTTCGCGAAAACACTCGGCGTTTCCGACGGCGACGTAGCCAAGATGCGCGCCGAGGTGCGCGGCAACGTCGAGCGCGAGGTCGCGAAGCGCATCGAGGGGCGGTTGAAGGCCCAGGCGCTGCAGGCGCTGCTCGATGCGACTCCGCTCGAGGTGCCGAAGTCGCTCGTCGAGATGGAGACGCACACACTCGTGGAGCGCGCGAGCGCCGACCTGCAGTCCCGCGGCATCAAGCCGGGCGAGGTCCCGCTGGATCCGAAGCAGTTCGAGGAGACCGCGAAGCGTCGCGTGGCGCTTGGGCTCATCATCGCGGAGCTCGCGCGCACGCAAAACCTGCAGCCCAAGCCCGCGGAGGTGCGGGCGCTGATCGAGCAGGAGGCGCAGAGCTACGAGAGTCCCGCCGAGGTAGTAAAATGGTTTTATATGCAGCCGCAGAGGCTGTCGGAGATGGAAGGCATGGCGCTGGAAGCGAATGTCGTCAAATGGGTCCTGTCCAAGGCAAAGGTCGCCGACAAGGATCTTTCCTTCGATGAATTGATGGACAGCAACTCGTGAACTGGGAAAGAAACGCCAATGAAGTAAGAGACCTCGGTCTGATCCCGATGGTCATCGAGCAGTCGGGCCGCGGCGAACGCGCCTACGACATCTATTCGCGCCTGCTGAAGGAGCGGGTGGTGTTCCTGGTGGGACCCGTGACCGAGGTTACCGCGAACCTGATCGTCGCCCAACTGCTCTTTCTGGAATCGGAGAACCCCGACAAGGACATCTTCTTCTACATCAACTCGCCGGGCGGTTCGGTGTCGGCCGGCCTAGCGATCTACGACACGATGCAGTTCATCAAGACCGATGGGTCCACCCTGTGTGTCGGCCAGGCCGCCAGCATGGGATCGTTGCTCCTTGCCGCCGGGGACGCCGGCAAGCGCTTCTGCCTGCCGAACTCCCGGGTCATGATTCACCAGCCCATGGGCGGCTTCCAAGGCCAGGCGAGCGACATCGAGATTCATGCCAAGGAAATCCTATACTTGCGCGCCCGGCTGAACGAGATCCTCGCCAAGCACACCGGCAAGTCGGTCGATGTCATCGCCCGCGACACGGAGCGCGACTTTTTCATGAGCGGCGAAGACGCGGTAAAGTACGGCATCGTGGACAAGGTACTGGTGAGCCGGGAGAACACCTAAGGAATGTCGGAAAAGAGCGCCTCGGGGGAGAAGCTCCTTTACTGCTCGTTCTGCGGCAAGAGCCAGCATGAGGTAAGGAAGCTGATCGCAGGACCTTCGGTCTTCATCTGCGACGAGTGCATCGAGCTCTGCAACGACATCATCCGCGAGGAGACCGCCACCGACAAGGGTGGCAAGGGCGCGAAGTCGGACCTTCCGACGCCCCGCGAGATCCGCACCATCCTCGACCAGTACGTGATCGGCCAGGATCAGGCGAAGAAGATCCTGTCTGTGGCCGTCTACAACCACTACAAGCGGCTCAAGCACCTCTCGAAGAACGACGAGGTGGAGCTCGCCAAGTCGAACATCCTGCTCATCGGACCGACCGGCTCGGGCAAGACACTGCTCGCGCAGACGCTCGCCCGGCTGCTGAACGTACCGTTCGTCATCGCGGATGCGACCACGCTGACCGAGGCGGGATACGTCGGCGAGGATGTCGAGAACATCATCCAGAAGCTGCTGCAGAACTGCGACTACGACGTCGACAAGGCAAAGCGCGGCATCGTTTACATCGACGAGATCGACAAGATCTCGCGCAAGTCCGACAACCCGTCCATCACCCGCGACGTGTCGGGCGAGGGGGTTCAGCAGGCGTTGCTCAAGCTCGTCGAAGGCACGATTGCGTCGGTCCCGCCGCAGGGCGGCCGCAAGCATCCCAACCAAGACTTCGTGCAGGTCGACACGACCAACATTCTCTTCGTCTGCGGCGGGGCATTCGACGGGCTCGAGAAGATCGTGCGCAACCGTACGGAGAAGACGGGGATCGGCTTCGGCGCGGAAGTGAGGAGCCCGAAGAACTCCAAGGCGACCTACGACCTGCTGAAGAACGTGGAGCCGGAGGACCTGATCAAGTACGGCCTGATCCCGGAGTTCGTCGGTCGGCTGCCGGTGCTTGCCACGCTCGAGGAGCTCGACGAGCACGCGCTCATCCAGATCCTTACCGAGCCGAAGAACGCCCTTATCAAGCAGTACCAGCGCCTGTTCCACATGGAAGGCGTGGAGCTCGAGGTGCGTACCAGCGCTCTGGGCGCCGTCGCGCGTCGCGCGCTCGCGCGCAAGACCGGGGCGCGCGGCCTGCGCTCCATCCTCGAAACGGTGCTGCTCGAGACCATGTATGAGCTTCCCACCCTCGAGAACGTCAGCAAGGTGGTCGTCGACGAGCAGATGATCTCCGCCGACGGCAAGCCGCTCCTGATCTATTCCGATCAGCACAAGGTGGCCGGGAGCTCAGCCTAGCCCGGCGTAACACCGCGTAACGGTTTCCGCGTTGCAGCGTGCACGCATTGCGTGTATGTTGGTGCTCGTTGATTTAATTGGGGAACCGGTGCGTCCCGCCCGTACCACAACCCCTTGAATAGGCTGATCTAAATGTCCGAAACCCTTCCCGGCCCCGACACCACGCAGTACCCGCTCCTCCCGCTGAGGGATGTCGTGGTGTTCCCGCACATGGTGATCCCGCTTTTCGTGGGGCGGCCGAAGTCCATCAAGGCGATGGAGACCGCGATGGAGGCAGGGAAATCGATCCTGCTGGTGGCGCAGAAGTCCGCCGCCAAGGACGATCCCGGTCCGCAGGACATGTACGAGATCGGGTGTGTGTCCAACATCCTGCAGATGCTCAAGCTGCCCGACGGTACGGTGAAGGTGCTGGTCGAGGGCGGCACGCGTGCCCGCATCCGCGAGGTGATCGACGTGCGCAGCCACTGGATCGCCGAGGCCTCGCCGATCTCGCCGGACGCCGCGCCGGCGCCGGAAGTCGAGGCGATGCGCAGGGCGCTGCTCTCGGCGTTCGACCAATACGTCAAGCTCAACAAGAAGATCCCGCCGGAAATCCTCACGTCCTTGTCTGGAATCGACGAAGCCGGGCGGCTCGCGGACACGGTCGCCGCGCACCTGCCGCTCAAGCTCGAGCAGAAGCAGCAGGTACTCGAGATGTTCGACGTCAAGAGCCGTCTGGAGCACCTGCTCTCGCAGCTCGAGACCGAGATCGACATCCTGCAGGTCGAGAAGCGCATCCGCGGCCGCGTGAAGCGCCAGATGGAGAAGAGCCAGCGAGAGTACTACCTGAACGAGCAGGTGAAGGCGATCCAGAAGGAGCTCGGCGAGGGCGAGGAGGGCGCGGACCTCGAGGAGATGGAGAAGCGCATCCGCCGGGCGCACATGCCGAAGGACGCGCGCAAGAAGGCGGAAGCCGAGCTGAAGAAGCTCAAGCTCATGTCGCCGATGTCGGCCGAGGCGACGGTGGTGCGCAACTATATCGAGACCATCGTCAACCTGCCCTGGAAGAAGAAGTCGAAGATCTCCAAGGACATCAAAGTGGCGCAGGAGATCCTCGACAAGGACCACTACGGCCTCGAGAAGGTTAAGGAACGCATCGTCGAGTACCTCGCGGTGCAGACGCGCGTGGACAAGATGAAGGCGCCCATCCTGTGCCTGGTGGGCGCCCCCGGCGTGGGCAAGACCTCGCTCGGCCAGTCGATCGCCCGCGCGACCAATCGCAAGTTCGTGCGCATGTCGCTCGGCGGCGTGCGCGACGAGGCGGAGATCCGCGGCCACCGCCGTACCTATATCGGCTCCATGCCGGGCAAGATCCTGCAGAACATGTCGAAGGTGCAGGTGAAGAACCCGCTGTTCCTGCTCGACGAGGTGGACAAGATGGGCGCCGACTGGCGCGGCGACCCGTCCTCGGCGCTGCTCGAGGTGCTCGATCCGGAGCAGAACAACACCTTCACCGATCATTACATCGAGGTGGAGTACGACCTGTCGGAGGTGATGTTCGTCGCGACCGCCAATACGCTCAACATCCCGCCGCCCCTCTTGGACCGCATGGAGGTCATCCGCCTCTCGGGCTACACCGAGGACGAGAAAATGAACATCGCGACGCGCTACCTGCTTCCCAAGCAGGTAAAGGCGACGGGCCTGAAGGAAGGCGAGCTTTCCGTGTCCGAGGCCGCGATCCGCGACATCGTGCGCTACTACACGCGCGAAGCCGGCGTGCGCGCGCTCGAGCGCGAGCTGTCCAAGATCTGCCGCAAGGCGGTAAAGCAGCTTCTGACCGAGAAGAAGCAGGATGGAAAGGAAGAAGCGGCGAGGCCGCACCGCATCACCGTCATGCCCAAGAACCTCGACAAGTTCCTTGGCGTGCGCCGCTACACCTTCGGCATGGCCGAGAAGCAGAACCAGGTAGGCCAGGTCACCGGGCTCGCGTGGACCGAAGTTGGCGGCGAGCTGCTGACCATCGAGGCGGTGACGATGCCGGGCAAGGGCAAGACCACCACCACGGGCAAGCTGGGTGATGTGATGCAGGAGTCCATCCAGGCGGCGCTCTCGGTGGTGCGCACGCGCTCGCGCAAGCTCGGCGTGAAGGAGGACTTCTACCAGAAGAACGACATCCACATCCACCTGCCCGAGGGCGCAACACCCAAGGACGGGCCGAGCGCCGGCATCGGTATCGC
>DASRKB010000258.1:0-3629 GCA_035649175.1 Burkholderiales bacterium
ATCCCGGTGTTCGGCGTGCTCTGGGGCGCGCTCTTCCTCGACGAGACGGTGTCTCCGGCGATGCTCGCCGGCGGCGCCCTCATCGTCCTCGGCACAGTGCTGGTTCTGCGAAAATGAGCAGGGACAGTCCTGGGACAGACCCGAACCCGTCCCTGACGCTATGCGCTATCCCAACCTTTTTCGGCCGCTCGATCTCGGCTTCGCCACGCTTCCCAACCGCATCCTCATGGGCTCGATGCACACCGGGCACGAGTCGCGACCCGGAGGCCTCGAGGCGCTCGCCGCGTTCTACGCGGAGCGCGCGCGCGGCGGCGCGGCGCTCATCGTCACGGGCGGCTTTTCGCCCAACGACGCCGGTAATCTCGGGCCTCACCGGGCGCAGTTCTCCACGGAAGCGGACGCGAAAGGCCATCGGGTCGTCACCCGAGCCGTGCACGATGCCGGCGGCAAGATCGTGCTGCAGCTTCTGCACTCGGGCCGCTACGGCTTTCACGAGAAGATCGTCGCGCCCTCGGCGATCCGCTCGCCGATCAACCCGCATACGCCGCGCGAGATGACGGCGAAAGAGATCGAGCAGACGATCGAGGACTTCGCCCGCGCGGCGGCGCTCGCGCGCGAAGCGGGCTACGACGGCGTGGAAGTGATGGGCTCCGAGGGTTACCTCATCACGCAGTTCCTCGCTCCGCGCACCAATCAGCGGCGCGACGATTGGGGCGGGTCGCTCGAGAGCCGCATGCGCTTCGCCACCGGGATCGTGCGCCGGGTGCGCGCCGCGGCGGGGAACGACTGCATCATCGTCTACCGCATTTCCGCTTTGGAGCTGGTGGAAGGCGGGCTGTCTCAGGACGAGATTCTTTCCCTGGGGAAAGCCGTCGAAGCGGCCGGCGCCACGTTGCTCAACACCGGCATCGGCTGGCACGAGGCGCGCATCCCGACCATCGCGCAGGCCGTGCCGCGCGGCGGCTTCGCCTGGGCGACGCGCAGGCTCAAGGAGGCGGTGAGCATCCCGGTGATCGCCTCCAACCGCATCAACGCTCCGGAGCTCGCCGAGGCGATCCTGGCGCGCGGCGACGCCGACATGGTCTCGCTCGCGCGCGCCATGCTGGCCGACGCGGAATTCGCGAACAAGGCGAAGGCCGGCGACCGAGCCGGCATCAACATCTGCATCGCCTGCAACCAGGCCTGCCTCGACCACTACTTCATCGGGCAGCCCGCGAGCTGCGTCGTGAATCCCAGGGCCGGACGGGAGACGAGGCTCCTCTACTCGAAGTCTTCATCCCCGCGGAAGATCGCGGTCGTCGGCGGCGGGCCGGCGGGCCTTTCTGCCGCCGCCGTGGCGGCGGAGCGCGGCCACCGGGTGACGCTCTTCGAGAGATCGGCCGAGCTCGGCGGGCAGTTCAAGCTCGCGAAGGTCATCCCCGGCAAGCAGGAGTTCGCCGAGTCAGTCGCCTACTACGCAGAAAGGCTGCGCAGGGCGGGTGTCGAGGTCAAGCTCAATGCTTCCCCGGAAGACACCGAGCTGGAGAAATTCGATGAGGTGGTGGTTGCGACCGGCATCGACCCGCGCAGGCCGGACATTGCGGGCATCGACCATCCGAAGGTCGTGAGCTATGTCGACGTGCTTGGCGGCCGGGCGCGCGTCGGCACGGAGGTGGCGATCATCGGCATGGGCGGCATCGGCTTCGACGTCGCACTCTGGCTCCTAGAGCGCGGCAGCCGGGCGCCGCTCGACGCGGATGCCTTCGCGGCGCACTGGGGCATCTCTTCCAAAGGAGAGCTGGAGGACATGCCGGCGAAGGCCCCCGCACGCCGGATCACCATGTTGAAGCGCTCGCTTACGCCCTTCGGCCACACGCTCGGGCGCACCACCGGCTGGGTGCACCGCGCCGAGCTCGCGCGCCACGGCGTGAAGATGCTCAAGGGCGTCGAGTACCAGCGCATCGACGACGAGGGGCTGCACATACGGGTCGACGGAAAAGAATCCGTGGTCAGCGCAGATACGATCATCGTGTGCGCCGGCCAGGTGCCGCGAAGGAACGGGCTGCGTCCCGGATTTCATGTGATCGGCGGCGCGAAGGAGGCGGGCGAGCTCGACGCGAAGCGCGCCATGCTCGAGGGCGCGGAGCTGGGAGCCAGGCTATGAGACACAAAGTTCGGGGTCTGACCCCGATCTCTTTCCAATGAGCGTCGCGGTCATCGGCGGCGCGGGCGAGGGCCTCGGCGCGGCGCTGGGAAGGCGCTTCGAGAAGGGCGGCTACGGCGTCGTCCTGTCTTCCAGAACAAAGGAAGGAATCGGAAAGGCCGATCTGCGCGAGGAAGGGGAAGTCGTGGCGCTGTTCGACCGGCTCGAGGCGAGGGGGCCGGTGGAGGTGGCGATCTTCAACGCGGGCGCGAACTTCCGCGCCCCGATCCTCGACACGCCGGCGGACATGTTCGAGAAGGTGTGGCGGCTGGGGTGCTACGCCGGCTTCCTGTTCGGGCGCGAGGCCGCGCGGCGCATGGCGCTGCGCGGCCGGGGCACGATCCTCTTTACCGGCGCCACGGCTTCGGTGCGCGGCTCGGCGCAGTTCGCCGCCTTCGCCGCGGCAAAAGGCGGCCTGCGCCAGGTGGCGCAGTCGATGGCTCGCGAGCTCGGACCGAGGAACATCCACGTGGCGCACGTCGTGATCGACGGCATGATCGACAACCGCCGTACGCGCGAGCGCCTGGCCGATCGCCGAAAGGACGGAAACGCCCCCGATCTCCCTCCCGACGGCATGCTCGCCACTGATGCGATCGCCGAGCTCTACTGGCAGATCCACGTCCAGCCGCGCTCGGCGTGGACCTTCGAGACCGACCTGCGGCCCTGGGCCGAAAGGTTCTAGCCGGGCGGTTCGGGGTCTGACCCCGAACTCGCTACAATCGGGCGCATGGGAACGGTGGCACTCGCGGGACAGGCTGGGGCGCGAAGCTCGCCGATTGGGAGACTCGTCATACTCCTGCTGGGGCTGATTCCCGCGCTATCGCTTGCGAACCCCCAGGAAGAGATCAACCGGGCCCTGATCGAGCGCGACCAGCGCACCGCCGAGTTCGCGGCCGGCGTGAACGGTAACGTCGACCGCCGCGCACTCGAGATCCTGCACGAGCGCCAGCTCTTCGAGGCCCGGCCACTGCAGCCCTATCACCGCGAGCAGATGGCCCGCGAAAGGGAAGGTTTCGTGCTGCAGTTTCCGCCGCCGCGGGGGGTCAACAAGCCGCCTGCGGCGCAGAAGCCTTTACCGCTCCCAGGGGGGCCTCGACACGGGGTCGATCCCGTACCGGCGCAGCGCGTCGACGGCTAGCTTCGCATCGAGGGCGGCGAGCGCCGCAACCGCAATGCTCTTCGCATCCACCTCGAAGAAGGCCCGCAGCGCGGCGCGCGTGTCGCTGCGGCCGAAGCCATCGGTGCCAAGAGAAGTCAGGGGCTGGGAAATGAATGGTCTTATCAGATCGGGAACGGCCCTCACATAATCGCTTGCGGCGACCACCGGCCCTTTCGCACTCTTCAGGCATTTCTCCACCCAGCTCTCGGCCTTGCGGCCGAAGCGGCGCTCGCGTTCCGCGCGCATGCCGTCGCGCCGCAGCTCGGTGAAGGAGGTCACGCTCCACAC
>DASRKB010000259.1:0-10906 GCA_035649175.1 Burkholderiales bacterium
CCTCGGCGTGCACCAGGTACATCGCATTGATGCGCGGCTCCCACGCCTCGATGCGCGCCAGCGCCGCGCGGGCGGCGTCCACCGGGGACAGCTCGCGCCGGGCGTACGCCTGCGCGAGCTCGTTCGCGCTCAGATCGTGAATCGCAGCCACTTGCGCCCCTAATATACTGCCGATGTCTCCGCGCATGCTGCGCTTCGGGATGAATCTCTGGCCGCCCTTCCTGGGCGCGGGCATCCGCGTGCGCCGCATCGCGGAGGACTGGAGCGAGGTAGTCGTCGCCCTGCGCCAGGGCTTGCTCAACCGCAACTACGTCGGCACGCACTACGGGGGAAGCCTCTTCTCGATGACCGATCCCTTCTACGCCCTCATGCTCATGCACCTTCTGGGCGAGCGCTATCTGGTGTGGGACATGGCCGCGAGCATCCGGTTCGTGTCGCCCGGCCGAGGCACGGTGACGGCGCGCTTCATGCTGCCGCCCGAGCGCGTCGACGAGATCCGCGCCGGGGCTGCCTCGGGGGCGAAGGTGCTTCCGGAGTTCGACGTCGACGTGTGCGACGCGGCCGGCAACGTCGTGGCGAGCGTGCACAAGGTGCTCTACGTGCGGCTCAAGCCGCGCTTCCGCCCCGGCACGATGGAGCCATGAGCGAAAGCGGCGCCCTCGCGCGCCTGAAGCGGCGCTTCGTCGAGCCGCCGCCGGGCCTGGATCCGGTGTATCACCGCTATTACGCCGCCGTGCGCTACGGCTACCCGATCGCGCTCGCCTGGCACGCGCTGTTCATCCTGCTCTTCGCGCTCGTCGGCGCAACGCCGCTCGCGTGGATCAACGTGGCGAGCGTGGCGATCTGGGTGCTCGTAATCTGGCTGCACCTTGAGGGTTACCTGCGCAGCGGCGTCGTGCTCTGCGTCCTCGAGGTGACACTGCATGCCGTGCTCGCGGTGATGCTCGTCGGCTGGGACACCGGCTTCCAGTACTATCTGCTGGTCCTCGCGGCGACGACATTCTTCACACCGCTCGGACCCATGCCGCTCAAGGCGGCGTCGGCCGCCGGGGTCGGCGGGCTCTTCGCGCTGCTCTTCTTCCTGTACGCCGACACCACCCCGCCCATCGCGCTCGAGACCTGGGTGAGCGATGCCATGTACGTCGGCAACGTGCTCTCGACCTTCTTCGTCATCGGCGCCACCGTCGCCAACTACGATCTGATCACGCTGCGCGCGGAGGCTGCGCTCAAGCGCGAGAAGGCACGCTCGGAGGACATGGCGGAGCTGTTGCGCACGATGTTCGGGCGCTATCTCGCGCCCGAGGTGATGGCTTCGCTCCTGGAGAACCCGGCGGCGCTCGAGCTCGGCGGCGAGAAGCGCCGCGTCACCGTCATGCTCACCGACCTGCGCGGCTTCACCTCGCTCGCGGAGCGCCTGCCGCCCGAGCAGGTGGTGCGCATGCTGAACGGCTACTTCGAGGTCATGATGGAAGTGCTGACGCGCTACCATGGGACGGTGAACGAGATCATCGGCGACGCGCTGCTTGTCCTCTTCGGCGCGCCGCAGGACATGCCCGACCGTGCCGAGCGCGCGGTCGCCTGCGCGATCGAGATGCAAAACGCCATGGCGCGGGTGAACGAGCGCAACCGCGCCGCGGGGCTGCCGCGCCTGGAAATGGGCATCGGCCTGAACGATGCCGAGGTCGTCGTAGGCAACATCGGCTCGGCGACGCGCAGCAAGTATTCCGCGGTCGGCGCGGGCGTGAACCTCGCGAGCCGCATCGAGTCCTTCACCGTCGGCGGCCAGGTCCTGGTCTCCGAGTCGGTGCGCCGCGCGCTGGGCGAAGCGCTGCGCATCGACGGCCGGCGCGAGGTCCTGCCGAAGGGCGCCGAGGCGCCGCTGCGCATCTACGAGGTCGGGGGCATCGCCGGCCGCTTCAACGTCGCGCTCGAGCGGGAGGAGCCGGAGCTCGTGCGCCTCGCGGCGCCCGAGCCGGTGCGCTACGCGCTGCTCGAGGGCAAGCAGGCCGGGGCGGTCGCGCGCGAAGGCAGGCTGGTGCGAGTGGGACACTCCTGCGCCGAGTTCGAGGCGGCTGAGCCGCCGGCGGCGTTCGCCGACCTGCGGCTCAGCCTCGCGGCGGCAGGCGATGCGCTCGCCGCGCGGGACTTCTACGGCAAGGTGCTCGCCGTCGGCTCGCCGGCGCTCGTGCGCTTCACCGCCGTCCCGCCGGAGGTGGAGGCGTATTTCGAGGCGCTGCGGCGCCGGGGTGGCGCTTGATGCGGCTCGCCTACATCGGCCTGGGTCTCATGGGATCGCCGATGGCGAAGCGGCTCGTGTCCCTCGGCTACGCGGTCACCGGCTACGACATCGACCCGTCGCGCGTGGCCGCGGCGGGTGTGCAGGCCGCCGCATCGGCGGCGCAAGCGGCGAAAGGCCAGGAGCTCGTGCTTCTCAACCTGCCTACGACCGCGGCGGTCGAAGCGGTGGCGCGCGAGCTGCCGGTCGCGCCCGGACAGCTGGTCGTCGATTTCTCCACCATCCCGCCCGCCAAGGCAATCGAGCTCGGCCGCGCGCGGCGCTGGATCGACGCGCCGGTCTCGGGCGGGCCGCCCGCCTCGGCGAGCGGCGAGCTCACCATCATGGCGGGCGGCGCTCCCGAGGACATCGAGCGCGCGCTGCCGGTCCTGAAGCATGTGTCGCGGCGCTTCACCCACCTCGGGCCGCTCGGCAGCGGGCTCGCGGCGAAAATGGTGAACCAGCTCATCGTGGGGGTTGGCCACGCGATGATGGCCGAAGCGATCGTGCTCGCCGAGAGCGCGGGCCTGGACGCGACCAAGCTTCCCGAGACACTCGCCGGCGGCGTCGCCGACTCCGTGCTCCTGCAGCGCTTCTGGCCGCGCATGGCGAAGCGCGAATTCGCGCCTCAGGGCTACGTGCGTCAGCTCCTGAAGGATCTCGAGATGCTGAACGAGTTCGCCGCCGCCTCGAAGTCGCCCCTGCCGCTTGCCTCGCAGGCGCTCTCGCTCTACCGCCTGCTCGCGCATCTCGGCCACACCGAGCTCGACACCACCGCACTCATCAAGCTCTACGACCGCGCGAAGTAGTACGCATCCATCGCGAGCACGCCGCCGTCGATCGCATCGTAGACGCGCTCGGCTTCATCGCCCCCTGCGGCGCCCAAAGCGACGAAGAGCGGCAGGAAGTGCTCGTCCGTCGGGTGCGCTCGCACGCCCTGAGCAGAGAGGGAGCGGTAGTTGATCAGGTCATCCGTTTGCCTGGATTTCAGCTTTTCAAGAACCCAGCTTTGAAACTCCCGGGCGTAGGGCGCGGGCGCGCCCTGGCCGCGAGCCCAGTCGCGCAGGTTGTGCGTGAGGTGGCCCGAGCCGATGACGAGGACGTTCTCATCGCGCAGTGGCCGCAGCGCCGCGCCCATCTCGAAGTGGTGCCGCGGCCCGAGGTGCGGCTGGAGCGAGAGCTGCACGACCGGCACGTCAGCCTCTGGATACATATAGAGCAGCGGCGCCCAGGCGCCATGGTCGAGGCCGCGCTGCGGGTCGATCTCCGCTTCGAAGCCAGCTTCCCGCATCCGTTCTCTGGTCTGAAGCGCAAGCTCCGGCGCGCCCGGCGTCGGGTAGCGCAAGCGGTAGAGCGGCTCCGGGAAGTTATAGAAGTCGTGAATCGTCTTCGGACGCGCGGCGCCGGTGAGCATCGGCCGCTCGGTCTCCCAGTGCGCGGAGGCGATCAGGATGGCGCGCGGTTTCCCCGCGCGCCGGCCGAGCGCCGCCCACGCCTCGCCGGCCGGGCCCGGCTGGAGCGCGTGCATCGGCGAGCCGTGGGAAACGAAGATCGCGGGCTGCGTCATGCCGCTTTCTTCAGCAACCCTTCGGCCTCGAGGGACTCGCCGACCTTCGGCCGCGACCCGATGCGCTCGGCGTACTTCACCAGCGCAGGATACGACCCGGGGTCCACCCCGTGAACCCCGCCCAGCTGACGCCGGGGGAGTAATAGAGCTTCATGCGTAGGCCCCCAGTTGGACGTTGCGCGCGCGAAGGGCGTTAGCGAGCGCATACTTTCCATCGCCGAGCAGCGCTGCGGCGAAGGAGACGACGATCAGGAAGAGCGGATACTCCCAGCCGCCGTTGGCGGCGCTGAACACCCAACCGTTGCCAGCATGCACCCACAGGGCGCCTGCCAGGATCGGGACGAGCGCGAGCGACACTACTCGGGTGCCGACGCCGGCGATGAGCAGCACACCGCCGAGGAGCTCCGCCCAGAACGTCGCGTAGGCAAGCAGGGCCGGCAACCCGAGCGATTCGAAGAACTGCACGGTGCCGGGCAGGGTAAAGACGAAGTGCTTGAGGATCAGCGAGTGCGCGACGTACATGACGCCGAGCGAGACCCGCAGGACGAGTGCTGCATAAGGCGCGGTGTTCATGGTTCCTCCGAAAAGTGAGAGCGGCCAGTATCTATTAGTGTCTTATGTGGGATAAAGATGACATTTCTGAACAAATTATGTCAAAATTAACAACAATGGATCGGCTTACCGCCATGCGTATCTTCACGCAAGTTGTTGATTCTGGAAGCTTTGCCAAGGCAGCGGAGAAGCTAGGGGTCTCGACCTCCGCGGCATCACGCCAAGTGGCCGAGCTCGAGGCGCATCTCCACACCCGGCTTCTCAATCGCACGACCCGGCGCGTGAGCCTCACCGAAAGCGGCCGCGCCTTCCATGTGCGCGCGGTCCAGCTCCTCGCGGACCTCGAGGAGGCGGAGCAGGAGGCGGGGCGCGCCGCGCTCGTGGCGCGAGGCACGATCCGGCTGACCGCGGCCGTGACCTTTGGCGTGCGTTACCTCGCGCCGCTCATCGCTGCGTTCATCGCGCGCCACCCCGGGATCGCGTTCGATGTGTCGCTCTCCGACCGCATCGTCGATCTCGTGGAGGAGGGATTCGACCTCGCGATCCGTGTAGGCGCGAGCGGCCCCGAGACGCTCGTGGCGAGGAAGCTCGGAGAGACGCGGCTCATGGTATGCGCGTCGCCCGAGTACCTCGCAGCGCATGGCATGCCGCGCGTGCCCGAGGACCTCGCGCGGCACAATTGCTTCACCTATGAGTACGTCAGCCCGAGCGATCACTGGCGTTTTCGCGACCTTTCGGGGGGCGAGCGCGCGGTGCGCGTGCGCGGCAATCTGCACACCAACAATGGCGAGCTGCACGCCGAGGCGGCGGCGCGCGGCCTGGGAATCGCCTTCGAGCCGGACATGATCGTCATGCCGCACGTGCGCGCCGGACGCCTCGTCGAGTTGCTGGGGCCGTTCGTGCCGCAGCCCTTGCCGATCTACGCGGTGTACCCGAGCCGCAAGCACCTCTCGGCCAAGGTGCGCCTGTTTGTCGACTTCCTCGCCGAGCGCTTTGCGTGAGGGTGCTCGGCGCGCTGCTCGCGCTTGCGCTCGTCACGGCGGCCGCGGCGCAGGAGCCCAAGTGGGTCCTCGTTGCGGCCAGCCCGCGCACCGTGACCGGCGAGCGCTTCGACCTCATTCTTATCGCGCCGCCGGCCGAAGCATTGCCCGAGGAAATCTCGGTCGTGGTGCGCTCCGGCCAGGCCGACGTGCGTGTGGCGATGCAGGCCGCCGCACCGGAGGAGAACGGCCGGCGCCGCTATTTCGCGCGGCTGCCGGAGGGACTGTCCGGCGCGGCCACGGTTTCCCTCGCGGCACAGTCCTCCAACTCGCTTGCGATCATCGTCACGCGGCGCGATGCGATGGACGCGCTGGTGCTCGGCGACGAGCCGCCGCTATCGCAAAACGACCCCATCTACTTCGTCGTCGGCACGCGCGATGGAGCGAGCGCCCGCTTCCAGCTCTCGTTCAAATATCGCCTCTTCGACACCGGCTCGGGCTTCGGGCGCGAGCAGCCGTGGCTCTCCCGCCTGTACATCGCCTATACGCAGAACTCGCTCTGGGACCTCGAATCGAGCTCAAAGCCCTTCGAAGACACGAGCTATCGCCCGTCGCTCTTCTGGACCTGGGAGCGGGCCGACCAGAAGACCTGGATCGACGCCGCGCGCCTGGGCCTCGAGCACGAGTCGAACGGTCGGGAGGGCGTGGACTCCCGCTCACTGAACACGGCGTTCGTGCGGCCGGAGTGGCGCTGGCAGCTCGGTGAAGGGAACCTTGAGTTCACGCCCCGGATTAACGCCTACCTGGAAAAGGACGAGAACCCCGACATCGCGGAATACCGCGGCTACGTGGACTGGCGCGCCCGCTTCGATTCGGGCGAGCTCTGGGTGGCCAGCACCGTCGTGCGTTACGGCACGGCCGGCAAGGGCAGCATCCTGATCGACCTGTCGCGGCGCACGCGCGACTTCCGGCTCGGGCCGGTGAGCGGCTACCTGCATGCGCAGTTCTTCGCCGGCTACGGCGAAGACATCCTGACCTACAACATCCGGAAGAAATCGCAGCTCAGGCTGGGCTTCGCCATCGTTCCGTAAGAACAACGATTCAGGAAAAGCTACCGGTCTTCTTCGCTGCGCGGCGGGCGCCAGGTGTAGGGCACGGGGCCAGGCTGTCGCAGCACGCGCAGCATGCGAAGCGCGCCTTCCTTGCGGCCTTCGCCGCTGCGATAGTAGCCCGGCACCAGCACGGTCTCGTAGAAGCCCATGGCCCGGTAGAAGCGCCGGGCGGCGTCGTTGCTGGCGCGCAGCTCGAGGTGCACGCTCGCGATGCCGGCGACGCGCGCCGAATCGAGCATCCACTCGAGCAGCCGCTGGCCGATGCCCAGGCGCCGATGCGAGGGCCGCACCGCGAGGAGCACGAGGTGCGCCCGCTCCTCGCCGAACTCCATGATGGTGAAGCCGGTGACCGCCGCGCGCGCCGCGGCGGACTTGCCGCCCTCGCACGCGACCGCGGCTAGCGTGTCGCGGTCGCGAATCGCGCGCAGCACGCGCGCCGCGTCGTACTTCCACCCGAGCCCCGCCTCGATGAAGTCGCGCGACATCGCGGCGATCGTCTGCGTGTCGCGCTGTTCGGCAAGGCGGATGGTGATCGCGCGGGGCGTCATGGGCGCATTCTGCCATGAGTTGCCGTAGACTTGGGCGCGCATAGTCGCTTCGGAGGTGGCCGATTTTCCGCAGGGTTCTTGCCGCGCTTTGGGGGGCGAGCGCGATGTCCGCTGCCGCGCAGGATTTCACGCTGCGGCTGCACCACTTCGCCCCCGCGCATTCGCCGGTGCACGCCGCGCTCGCCGCGCCCTGGGCGGCGAAGCTCGAGAAAGATTCGGGCGGGAAGCTGCGCATTCCGGTCTACCCCGCGCTCGGGCTCGGCGGCTCGGCGGCGCATCTCGCCCGGGACGTGAAGGACGACGAGGTCGACATCGCGCTGACCCGCATCGCGTTCACGCCGCGGCGTTTCCCGAAGACCGAGGTGTTCGAGCTGCCCTTCCTTGAGGGCGGCGCCATGGCGCGCACCTGGGCCCTGCAGGACTACTACGCGAGGCACCTGCAGGAGGAGTTCCGCGGCACCCAGGTGGTACTGCTCTTTGCGCACGAGGCAGCCGCCTTGCACGTGGGCCGGCCGGTGCGCCGGCTGGAGGACTTCAAGGGGCTGAAGCTGCGCGCCGCGGGAGCCGGCGGTGCCGTGTATCTGCGCGCGCTTGGTGCGGTGCCGATCGGCGCGCCAGACGCGGCGCTCGGGTCCATGCTCGCGAAGGGCCTGCTCGACGGCTGCCTTGCGCCCTTCGGGGCGCTCCCCGAGCTCGACTTGGAGAAGCTGGTACGCCACCACGTGGCGCTTGAGCCCGGTCCCGGGACTTCGGTGCTCGCGTTCCTCATGAGCGCACAGGCCTACGCGAGCCTGCCGGCCGAGCTGCGCCGCCTCGTGGACGCGCATTCCGGACGCCATCTCGCTTGGTATGCGGGCAAGACCTGGGAGGAGGCGGAGGCGCCCGGCCGGGCGACGGCCGAGCGCGCGGGCAACGAGCTTTCTGCGCTGCCGATGGCCGAGGCCGCTCGCGTGCACGCCGCGGTGCGGCCCGAGCTCGAGCGCTACCTCGCCGAGGCCTCGCGCGCCGGCGGCTTCGACGCCGCCGCGCTGTATCGCGACGCGCAGGCGCTCATCGCCAGATATCAAGTCGGCGCGCGGCAGTAAGGGGTAGGGGTCCCCGGCGCGGCCTTTGTCGGGCACACTGTCTTCCAAGAAAAGCGACCGCAAGGGAGGCAGTCGTGGACACGCTTGGCACGGTGGCAATGCAAGGAATGGCGGCGGATCTCGCCGAGGAGGTCAAGACGCGCTCGGCGGCGGGGGCGGCCGCGAAGCTCGCGTCCTACGACGGGCCGGATATCGTCTCCGCGTTGCTGCGACTCTCGCCCAGCTTTGCGCAGGACGTGCTCGGCGCGCTGTCCGACGAGGCGCGCGAGCGCGTGCTCGCTGCGGCGCCCGAGGAGATCTCGCGCCAGTGGCAGCGCAACGCCTTCTACGAGCACAACGCCGTCGGCCGGATGATGGAGCCCGTGGTCGGGGCCTACCCGGGCGAGCAGACCGTCGGCGAGACGGTCGAGCGCCTGCGCGAGCTGATCAAGACCAAGTTCATCACCTATATCTATGTCATCGACGCGGACAACCGCCTCGACGGCGTCGTCACCATGCGCGACCTGCTGCTCAGCAGCCGCGAGCAGCGTCTCGAGGAGGTGATGATCCGCAGCGTCTTCACGCTTTCGGCCTCCACGCCGCTCCAGGACGCAATGAAGCAGGTGCTCGACCGGCATTACCCCGTCTATCCGGTCATCGACCACGATCGCCATCTGATCGGCCTGGTGCGCGGCCAGAGCATGTTCGAGGCGCAAGCGATCGAGATCACCATGCAGGTGGGCAACATGGTGGGGGTCAGCGACGAGGAGCGCCTCGCCACGCCGTGGAAGCAGGCGCTGAAGATGCGCCACGGCTGGCTGCAGCTCAACCTCGGTACCGCGTTCCTCGCCGCGGCGGTGGTGGGCTTCTTCCAGGGCACGATCGACCGGCTCGTCATCCTCGCGCTCTTCCTGCCGGTGCTCGCCGGGCAGTCCGGGAACACCGGCTGCCAGGCGCTCGCCGTCACGCTGCGCGGCATGACTCTCGGTGAGCTCAAGCGCGGGACCGAGAGACCCCTGATCAAGAAGGAGGCGCTCCTCGGCGCGCTGAACGGAGCGGGCGTCGGCCTCGCCGCGGCGATCGGCATGTACCTGATCGCCACCAACCAGGCGAACGAGCACCCGATCATGCTTTCTATCGTGGTGTTCCTCGCCATGATCGGCTCGTGCGTCGCAAGCGGCCTCTCCGGCGCCTTGGTGCCGCTCGGCCTGAAGCGCCTGGGCTTCGACCCGGCCACCGCCTCGAGCATCTTCCTCACCACCGCGACCGACGTGGTGAGCATGGGCATGCTGCTGGGCCTCGCGACGATCCTGATCTGGTGACGGAGAAAAAGGGGTCAGGACCCCTTTTCATTCGACGTAGATCATCTTGCGGGTCATGCCGCCGTCCACGACGATGTTCTGGCCGGTCATGAAGCCCGAAGCGTCCGAGAGAAGGAACGCGACCATTTCGGCGATGTCGTCGTCACGACCCACACGCCCGACGGGATGCTGCGTGTGGTCCTTCTTCCTCACCATGCTGTGCGCGATCCAGCCCGGGCTCACGCAGTTGACGCGCACCTCGGGGCCAAGGCTCATCGCGAGCGCGTGGGTGAGGGCGACCAGGCCACCCTTGGAGGCGGCATAGGCTTCGGTGAGCGGCTCGGACTGCAGCGCGCGCGTGGAGGCGATGTTGACGATCGCGCCGCGCGAGCGGCGCAGGTGCGGCGCGCAGTGCTTGGCCATCAGGAAAGGGCCCGTCAGGTTGGTGGCGATTCGGCGGTTCCATTCCCGCAGCGCGAGCCTTTCGACCGGGCCGGTCGTGGGCCCGGTAATCGCGGCGTTGTTGACCAGCGCATCCAGCCGTCCGAAGCGCGCGAGGGCCCGGCGCACGCAGGTGCGGACGTCGGCCTCGCGCGACACATCGCACCGCAGAAAGGCGCCGGGCGTACCCCGACCGGCCTTCAGATCCACCGCCGCCAGGCGCCACCCGCGGCGCTCGAGCAGCCGGGCGATGGCGAGGCCGATGCCGCGGCCGGCGCCGGTCACCAATGCCACCCTTTTGGAGTATTCTGAAGTCACGCCGGCTTCTCTCCGAAGGAGGTTGCGATGCAGGTCAAAGAGATCCTCCGCGTCAAGGGTAACCGCCTTTTGAGCATCGAACCATCGGGCCGCGTCGCCGATGCGGTGGTGAAGATGGCGAAGGAGAACCTCGGCTCTCTGGTCGTGATGGACCAGGGCCGCATGCTCGGCATGCTCACGTTCCACGAGGTCATGCGCGCGCTCGCGGGCCAGGACGGCGCCTTGGGCGACCTGCGCGTTTCCGAGATCATGCTGCGCGACCCGGTGTGCGCCGCGCCCGACATGGAGGTGAACGACCTGCGCCGCACCATGCTCGAGACCAGCGCGCGCTATCTACCGGTGATGCAGGATGGACGCCTGCTCGGCGTGATCTCGTTCCGCGACGTCGCCAAGGCGGTGCTCGAAGAGCAGGACTTCGAGAACAAGATGCTGAAGGGCTACATAAAGAATTGGCCTGCGTAGAAAAACTCTCCTAGCGCTCGGGAGTGCGGGACTCGCCGGCCTTCTCGGCTGGCGCTATTGGCCGGAGCAGGGCCTGTGGATCTCGCCGCCTACAGCGTCGCCGGCATGGAGCAGTTGCGTCGCGATGAGCATCTCGACTACGCAGCGGCAACGCTCGGCACGATGAAGATCTATCGCGACGAGCGTGCCTTCGAAGCAGGGCTGCGTAAGGCGCAGGCATGCAATCACCCGGGCGTTGAATTCGTCGCGTTGAAACCCGCCCAAGCCATCGAGCTCGAACCGGGAC
>DASRKB010000260.1:0-17268 GCA_035649175.1 Burkholderiales bacterium
CCCAGGTCGGGCTGAGCCGCTTTCCGCCCGAGATCTACTCGGTGGTGAAGGAGTCGAAGGACCCCTGGGCGATCCTGGTGCGCTCGCAGGACCTGCACAAGCACGAGTTCGGCCCCTCGCTGCGCGCGGTGGGGCGGGCGGGCGCGGGCGTCAACAACATCCCCGTGGCCGCGCTCTCCAAGCGCGGCATTCCCGTTTTCAACGCCCCCGGCGCCAACGCGAACGCGGTGAAGGAGCTGGTGCTCGCCGGCATGCTCATGGCTGCTCGCAATCTCCCGCCCGCCTTGCATTTCGTTTCTCAACAGAATTCCTCTCCTGACTTGGAGAAGAAGATTGAGTCCGGCAAGAAGAACTTCGCCGGCTTCGAGCTGCCCGCCCATACGCTCGGCGTGATCGGGCTGGGCAAGATCGGCAGCCTTGTCGCCGATACCGCGATCCGACTGGGCATGAGCGTGCTCGGCCACGATCCGCACATCACGGTGGAGGGCGCCTGGGGCCTGCCCTCGCAGGTGCGCCGTGCCGCTTCGATAGAAGAGCTCGTCAAGGGGAGCCACTTCGTCACCCTGCATGTGCCGCTCGTGGAGAAGACGCGCCACATGATCAACGAGAAGAACATCCAGGGCTTCCGCCAGGGCGCGGTGCTGCTCAACTTCTCGCGCGAGGGCGTGGTGGACGACGACGCGGTGCTCAAGGCGCTCGCGAGTGGCCGGCTGAAGTGGTACGTGACCGATTTCCCGACCGCGGCGCTGATCGGGCAGCCCGGGGTGATCGCGCTGCCGCACCTCGGGGCGTCCACCGGCGAGGCGGAGGACAACTCGGCGGTCATGGTCGTAGACCAGCTGCGCGACTACCTCGAGCACGGGAACCTGCAGAACGCGGTGAACTTCCCCGACGCGACCATGGCACGCGAGGCGCCCTACCGGCTCGCTATCGCGAACGCCAACGTGCCCGACACGCTGGGCGTGATCTCGCATTGCCTGGGCAAGCGCAAGATCAACATCCACAACATGCTGAACAAGTCGAAAGGGGAGATGGCGTATACGCTGGTCGATACCGATACCCCGGTCCCGGCCGAGGCGCTCGAGGAGCTGGCGAGCCTCGCGGGCGTGCTCGCGGTGCGCTACCTTCCGCTCAATGGCTGAGGACATCGAGAAGCTGCGCGCCGAGATCGACAGACTCGACGGGGAGCTGGTCGCGCTCCTGCAGCGGCGCGCCGCGGCGGCGCAGAAGATCGGGGCGCTGAAGGGCGGCGCGCCCGCCTACCGGCCCGAGCGCGAGGCGGAAATCCTCGGGAAGGTCTCGGGTTCCAAGGGGCCGCTGTCCTCCGAGCGCGTACTGGCGGTGTTCCGCGAGATCATCTCCGCCTGCCGCGGCCTCGAGGAGGCGATCCGCGTCGCGTACCTGGGCCCGGAAGGCACCTTCAGCGAGCAGGCGGTGCGTAAGCACTTCGGCGCCGCGGTCGAAGGCCTGCCCTTCGCCTCGGTCGACGAGGCCTTCCGCCGCTGCGAGTCCGGCGCCGCGCAGTTCGCCGTGGTTCCGGTCGAGAACTCCACCGAAGGCGCCGTGGGGCGCACGCTCGACCTCCTGGTGGCGACGCCGCTGCGCATCTGCGGCGAGATCGAACTTCGGGTTCAACAGAATTTGTTGTCGAAAACGGAGAATGCAAGGGCACTCAAGCGGATCTACTCCCACGCCCAATCTCTCGCCCAGTGCAACGCCTGGCTCGCCCAGAACCTCCCCGGGGTCGAGCGCATCCCGGTGGCTTCGAACGCCGAGGCGGCGCAGCGGGCCGCAGGCGAGGAGGGCGCAGGCGCGATCGCCAGCGAGGCGGCGGCCGGGCGCTACGGCCTCGCGGTGCTCGCTCGCTCGATCGAGGACGACCCGAACAACACCACGCGCTTCCTTGTCATCGGCCGCATCGATCCCGAGCCGACGGGGCGCGACCGCACTTCGCTCGTGATGTCGGCCGAGAACAAGCCCGGCGCGGTGCACGCGCTGCTCACTCCGCTCGCCGAGCACCGCGTCAGCATGACGCGCATCGAGTCGCGGCCGCTTCGCGCCCGCACCTCGCTGTGGGAATACTTCTTCTTCATCGACGTGGAAGGCCACCAGCGCGATGCCGCGGTCTCGCGCGCGCTAGGGGCCTTGCGCGAAAAAGCACCCTTCCTCAAAGTCCTGGGTTCATACCCCGCCGCCCTATGATGATGGATCCCTGCGAGCTGTCCCCCCCGTACGTGCGCTCGCTCGCACCGTACCAGCCCGGCAAGCCGATTTCCGAGCTCGCCCGCGAGATGGGCCTGGAGGAGGCCTCGATCGTGAAGCTTGCCTCCAACGAGAACCCGCGCGGCATCGGGCCGCGCACGCGTGCGGCGATCGAGGGCGCGATCGGCGCGATCGCCCGCTATCCTGACGGCAACGGCTTCGAGCTGAAGCAGAAGCTCGCGGCGCGCCACGGCGTAGATATGGGATCGATCGTCCTGGGCAACGGCTCGAACGACGTGCTCGAGCTGGTCGCCTCCGCCTTTCTCGGGGTGGGCCGCGCCTGCGTCATGTCCCAGCACTGCTTCGCGGTGTATCCGCTCGCCACGCAGGCGCGTGGCGCGCGCATCATCGCCGTGCCGGCAAAGACCTACGCCCACGACCTCGAGGCCATGGCGAAGGCGATTGACAGCGAGACCTGCGTGGTCTGGATCGCAAACCCCAACAACCCGACCGGCACCTTCGCGCGACAGGAGGAGATCGAGGCGTTCCTGAAGCGTGTGCCCGAACGCGTACTGGTCGTGATCGACGAGGCGTACAACGAGTACCTGCGACCCGAGCTGCGCAGCGACAGCGTGAAGCTCGTCAAGCGCCATCCCAATCTCGTCGTCACGCGCACCTTCTCCAAGGCCTACGGCCTCGCCGGCCTGCGCGTGGGCTTCGCCCTCGCGCATGCCTCGGTCGCCGACGTGATGAACCGCGTGCGCCAGCCGTTCAACGTGAACAGCGTGGCGCTCGCCGCGGCGGCGGCGGCGCTCGACGACATGGAGTTCGTGGCGCGCAGCTACGCCGAGAACTTGCAGGGCCTGCGCCAGCTCGGCGAGGGCGCGACACGCCTGGGGCTCGACTACATCCCCTCGCACGGCAACTTCCTCACGGTGCGCGTGGGCAAGGCGCAAGACATCTACAGGAAGCTCCTCAAGCGCGGCGTGATCGTGCGCCCGGTGGGCGGCGGCTACCAGCTTCCCGAGCACCTGCGCGTCACCGTCGGTACCGCCGCCGAGAACGACAAGTTCCTCTCCGCCCTCTCGGCAAGCCTGAAGGAATGAGGCTCGCCGTCATCGGCGTCGGCCTGATCGGCGGATCGTTCGCGCTGGCGCTGAAGAAGGCGAAGGCAGTCTCGAAGGTCGTGGGCGTCGGGCGCAGCGAGCAGAACCTCAAGCTCGCGCTCGAGCGCGGCATCATCGATTCGATCGAGCGGGATGCCGCCGCGGCTGCAAAGGAAGCGGACCTCGCACTCATTGCGGCTCCCGTGGCGCAGTTCCCGTCCATATTCGAAGCGCTCCAGTCCTCTCCCGCGCTGATCACGGACGGCGGCAGCACCAAGCGCGACGTCATCGCGGCCGCGCGCCAGCGCCTGGGCAAGCGCATCCCCCAGTTCGTGCCGGCGCACCCGATCGCCGGCGCGGAGACGAGCGGCGCGGCGGCTGCGAGCGCCGAGCTCTTCCAAGGCAAGCGCGTGGTCCTCACCCCGATCGAAGAGAACTCCCAGTCCGCGATCCAGCAAGTCGCCTCCGTCTGGCAGAAGTGCGGCGCCCAGGTCAGCCAGATGCCCGCGGACGAACACGACGCGGTGCTCGCCGCAGTGAGCCACCTGCCGCATCTCCTCGCCTACGCCCTTGTGCACGAGGTGGCCGGGCGCAAGAACTCCGAGCAGCTCTTCTCCTTCGCCGCCGGCGGTTTCCGCGACTTCACGCGCATCGCCTCGAGTCATCCCGAGATGTGGCGCGACATCTGCGCCGCCAACAAGGAGCACATCCTCACGGAGCTCGCACGCTACATGGAGAAGCTCGGGCACGTGCGGGCGCTGCTCGACAAGCCCGAGGAGCTCGAAGAGCTCTTCAACGAAGCACGCGAGGCGCGCGACCGATGGATTCGCTCGAGCTGAAGGCCGCGCGCCGTGCCGCGGGCACGGTGCGGCTTCCGGGCTCGAAGAGCATCTCCAACCGCGTGCTGCTCCTCGGCGCGCTCGCCCAAGGCGAGACCGAGATCACCGGGCTTCTGGATGCCGACGACACGCGCGTCATGCGCGAAGCTCTCATCAAGCTGGGGGTCGCGTTCAGAGATGGACTCGTGAAAGGCGTGGGCGGACCGTTCCCGGTGAAGAAGGCAGACCTCTTCCTCGGCAACGCGGGCACGGCATTCCGCCCGCTGACCGCCGCTCTCGCTTTCTCCGGCGGCGAGTACCGACTGAGCGGCGTGCCGCGCATGCACGAGCGGCCGATCGGCGATCTGGTGGACGCGTTGCGCGACGTCGGCGCGCGTATCGACTACCTCGGCAAGGAGGGATTTCCGCCGCTCGTCGTTCACGCCGGAAACGTCAATGCTCCATTGATTCAAGTGCGCGGCGACGTCTCGTCCCAGTTCCTTAGCGCGCTCCTCATGGCCTCGCCGCTCCTCGGGAAGGAAGTCGTCATCGAGGTCGAAGGCGAGCTCATCTCCAGGCCCTATGTCGAGATCACGCTTAACCTGATGCGCCGCTTCGGCCTGGAAGTCGCGAGGGACGAATGGCGCTCCTTTCGCGTCCCCGCCGGCAAGTACCGCAGCCCCGGCAAGATCCTCGTCGAGGGTGACGCCTCCTCGGCCTCGTACTTTCTCGCCGCGGGCGCGCTCGGCGGCGGCCCGGTGCGCGTCGAAGGCCTCGGCCGCTCGAGCATCCAGGGCGACATCCGGTTTACCGAGGTACTGGAGCGCATGGGCGCGCAGGTTTCGATGCACGAGGAGTACATCGAGGTGAAGGCGGGAATCGGCAAACTGCGCGCCTTCGACCTCGACATGAACCACATTCCCGACGCCGCCATGACGGCAGCGGTACTGGCGCTCTTCGCCGAAGGCACCAGCCGCATCCGCAACATCGCGAGCTGGCGCGTCAAGGAAACCGATCGCATCGCGGCCATGGCGACCGAGCTCCGCAAGCTCGGCGCCAGCGTGGAGGAGGGCCGCGACTACCTGCGCATCACTCCCGGCCCCCTAAACCCCGGCGTCGCCATCGACACCTACGACGATCACCGCATGGCGATGAGCTTTTCGCTCGTCTCCCTCGGCGGCATTCCCGTCCGCATCAACGATCCTTCCTGCGTCGCCAAGACGTTTCCCGGATACTTCGAAGAGCTGAGGGGTATTACAAGGCGCTGAAAGCCTTTTCACGCGGTAAGCGCGGGAGCACCGGCTCATTCGTGTGATGCCGGCCAGCGCGCGCGCTGAAGTACGAGCTGGTACCCGTCACAGTCCTGAAACGTCCGGCCCCGCTGCTTCCAGTACGGATTGATGGGGTCCGTCTCCGTCAAGCCCGCGTCCAGGAATCTCTGGCATCGCGTGCGCCAGGAGCGCTGGTCGGCGATGTAGAACACCAGCAGATCCTCGGGGCCCGGCGTGGGTGAAATGGGCTGCCTGCGGCAGTAGGTAAGCTCGAAGTGATAGTCCATTCCGGGTCGCCCCAAGAAAACACCATCGAATCCCGCATGGTCGGTGAAGCTGCCTATCCGGTGCAACCCAAGAGCGCGCTGATACATCGCGGCACTCCGCTCCAGATTTCGTACAGGGCGAGCGACTCGAAGATGTGCCTGCATCACCGAAGCCTTGCCGCGCGTGGCAGGGCGGCTGCCAGGGCGGGGAGGAGGCGATCGAGCGAGAGCATGCCGGGCCCGTGCGCCATGGTTACGAGGAGCAGAATGCCCCAAACGTAATGCTGTTCGAGCCCCGCCGCGTTTAACGTCGGGTAGGAAACCACGGCCACGATGTTGAAGACGAACAATGCCGCCGCAGCGGCGCGTCCGGCCAGGCCGAGGCCCAGGAGCACCGGCAGAGCCAGTTCGGCGCCGGTGGCAAGGTAGGCTGCAGTCTCCGGCGGGAGAAACGGGACCTGGTACTCGCTTTCGAAGAGCACCAGCGTCGTTTCCCAGCTCCGGATCTTGACCAGCCCGGACTTGAAGAACACCGCGGCGACCCAGAGACGGACGACAAGATCGGCCGCGGGCGCGAAAAGGACCAAGCCTAGGCGAGCGCGGCGTGCCAGTTCGATCATTGCTCGACTCCGTCAGACACGACATCGGCGATCACACGACCACCGACGAAGCGAGCCACGGTTGCCTGAAGGTCGATGTTCGGCTCAGCGGCTCGCGCCGCGTCGCAGGCGTCGGCAATAGTGCTTCCGGAAGCCAGCGTAATGAGGAGGGTGAACGCCCCCGGCGTAAGACGCTCGATGGCGCGCTCCAGGCCTGGGCGTGTGATGAGGAGCCAGTCCGGGCCGGCATCGAGGCTGACTGCGCTGTCCGACGGCGCGCCCTCCCGGTTGGCCTCCCAGATCGCAAGCACCGGGTATCGCGAAGCGACGAGCCGCGCCGCTGGATGCAGCCGGAAACGCAGCCCTTCTATGGCGTGTTCGGGCACTTTCGCGAGGCGCACCACATCGAGCGCAGCGGCTTCATCGGCGTGCAAGGCCTCGTGCCAAGCCCACTCGAGAGCCGCGACGTCGGACAAATAAGGGAACGCCGGCGTCTCGGGGAGTGTCGCGAGGAAGCGAGCAAGCTCGCCGCCGAAATCATGGAGGTTGCCGGAACGCGAGGGATGCTGGCGCACGAACCGCCGGGCTGCCTGAAAAAAGTATTCCATGCCCACCAGGCGCACGAGCACGGGGTATACATCTGCAAGCGCCTGGGAGAGGCTCACCAGAACGTTGTTGCGATAGACCTGCAGCCTCCTGTCGAACCGGTGCGGGCCGGCTCCAAGCAGGGCAGCTGCAAACTCCTCCTGAGTGTCACGAAGCGCGGGCATGTGCCATCTCCATTACGGCTTGGGCCCTGTGCGCCTCGGCCATCAGGGCGGCCAGCGGTGGCAGGTCGGCATCCCATTCGACGAGTGTCGGCGCCGGGCCGAAGCGCTCGAGGGCGCGCTCGTACAGGTCCCACACCGAATCGGAAACGGGAGCGCTGTGCGTGTCGATCAGGATCATGCCGCTGGAGGTCTCTTTGCGGCTGTGTCCGGCGAGGTGAAACTCGCGCACCGCACCCGGCGTTATCGCCTCGATGTACCGCACAGGGTCGAAGCCGTGGTTGACCGCGCTGACGTACACGTTGTTCACGTCGAGCAGCACGCCGCAGTCGGTCACGCGCGCGACCTCGCTCAGGAATTCGGGCTCCGGGATGCTCGACTCGACGAACTGCAGATACGTCGAAGGATTCTCGATGAGAATGGAGCGGCCGAGGAAATCCTGCACATCGATGACTCGCGAGCAGAAATGGCGCAACGCCTCCTCGGTATAGGGCAGCGGCAAGAGGTCGTTGAAGTAACGCCCGCCCACCGAACCCCATGAGAGATGCTCCGAGACGAGGGCGGGCTCGATGTGCTCCACCAGCGCCTTGAGCTTGCCGAGATGGTCGCAATCCAGAGGATCGGTCGAGCCGAGCGAAAGCCCGACCCCATGAAGGCTGACCGGATACTGTGCGCGGATCTGCTCCAGCAAGTCGAGCAACGGCCCGCCGCCAAAGTAGTTCTCGCTATGCACTTCGAGCCAGCCGATGCGGGGACGCTGGCGCAGAAGCTCGGCGTAGTGAGCGGCCCGCAGCCCGATCCCGGCTCCAGCGGGGATTTCGACCGCGTCCGGGGATCTCGTCGTCATGCGGACCTGCCTCCGGCGATAGCGGCTGCTACAGGTGCCATCATGCGTTCGTCACTACGCCGCAGAGCCGCCGTTAAGGGAGGCGCCCGCCCGGCCGGCATTGCCGTTGCGGTGCCTGACGAACTCCACCAGCTCGGACAGATCGCTGCCGGATGCATCCGCCGAAACGCCGAGCTCTTCCGGCGGAGCGTTCAGCCGATTGACCCAGAACGTGGGGTAGCCGAACCATTTGGCTCCTGCCGCGTCCCAGCCCGCGAACGCCGCGAAAAGAATCTGCTCGCGCTCCAGGGCGAACGCGTCCATCGCCATTCGGTAGGCGCGAGGATCCGGCTTGTGCGAGGCGACTTGGTCCGCACTCAGGACATGGTCGAAGACGCGCTCCAGGCCGGCATTGCGAATGGCGGTGTCGAGCATCTTGGATGTCCAGTTTGAGAGCAGCGCGAGCTGCATGCCCGCCTGCTTGAGCAACGCGAGGGCGCGAGGTGCATCGGGCCAAGCCTTGAGCGAAAGATAGGCGTCCATCAGTTGCGCGCGTTTGCCGATGGTCAGGTCGAGCTCGAGCGACCTCGCGGAGAAGACCAGCGCCTCCTCCGTGGTCTGCCAGAAATCGGCGTAGTGTCCGGAAAGCACGCGCAGCCATTGGTACTCGAACTGGCGGGAGCGCCATACGTTGCCCAGCTGCGCCCCCTTGCCGGGAAAGACGTCTTCCGCGGCCGCCGACAGGGGACGAGGATCGAAAATCGGGAAGGCATCGAAGGCGATCGCCTTGAGCTGTGGCTTGGTGGCTGCGGCGGCGCGAGCCAGCGGCATGGCGTTGGCCAGCACGGCCGTTTTTGCCAACAGACGAAGCAATGGCCTTCGGTACGGCTCGCGGCGCTCGATCTTGGTCATTCTGGGACCCTTTCATTCGGGTGGGCGCATGCGTGCGTGAGCTGCGCCGCACGGCTCGACACGCGAACCGCGCGGCGGGCGGGCCGACGCCGGCTGCCGCCGGAGTCGGCCCGCTGCCCTGGCGAGGGCGCCGCCGTTGCCCGCTAGGTCTTGCTGAGGCTTCCTCCGACGATCTTGCTGCATGTGCCCTTCGGGACGAAGATCCAGGCGTCGCTCTGGTTGTCGGTTTTCGACGTTCCCGCGCAGGCGCTGGCGCTCGTTTCGCAGTCGTTGTGCCCGGCCTTCGCGACGCCGAAGCACTTCTCTGCCGTGAACTTCGGCTTCGCGGCCGGGCCGGCGTGGACAAGCGTTGCTGCCGCGACGCCGAGGGCCGCCAAGAAAGTGGCCCTTGCTATGCTGTGATTCATGAAAGTCTCCTGTCGTTGGTGTCCGGTCGGACAAACTTTTGTCGCCGCGAGGTCGCGTTCGCTTACGGAAAAGAATCGCATAGCGGTTTCTGGCGGCGGTAGGTAATCTTCGGCGGCGCTTTCGCAATGCGCGGCGCTGGCACCGCATCCGGGCGCGCCGGATCGGGCGAGCGTTTATCGGCGCGCAGGCGCCCGGACGCGTACAGGAATCCGGCGGCGTTGGCCGCAGCGCTCACGGCGGGCCGCCCGGAGATTTGCGCGGCACCGGTTTGAAGAAAGTCGCTGCACTGTGCGCCATGCGTGTATGACGGGAAACCGGTCGCAGAGCTTACTGATCGCTTCGCCTCCGCTCAGGTCCGGCGTGGCTTCATGAACCAGCGGTCCTCGAGGCAGGCGCGAAGCCGCACTCGGGCGCGATGAAGAAGAACCGAGCAGTTCGTCGCCGACAGGCCGAGCTCGCGGCAGATCTCGTCGACGGATAAGCCCATCAGCTCCCGCAGCAGGAATACCCGCCTGCTTGCCTCGGACAGGCGGCTCAAGCACGACTCCAGCGTTTCCATGAAGCGCTTGTCGGCCAGCGTGTCTTCGGGGTCCTGCCACTCCTGCGGCGGGCTGACATAGCCGCCATTCGCCTGGAACATCTCTTCTATGCTTTCGACGCCTTCCGCTCGCTCCTTCTCGTCCATGGAGATTTCTCGGGCCGAGGCGCGCCGGTAATCGGCGATCTTGTTGAGCAGAATGGCCGTAAGCCAGGTGCGAACCGACGACCGGCCGGCAAAGCCCCCGACCCCTTTGATGGCGGCGAGCAGGACGTCCTGAACAATGTCCTCCGCCACGTCCTTGCTGCCGACCTGCAGAATGGCGTATCGGAGCAGGTAAGGACGGTGCTCGGCCAGCCGGGATGGCGCGACCTTGCGCGCCGGAGGATCCGCCGTCTCGGCGGCCCCTTTCGGAAGGGGTGCAGTCATGTCCCGATGTGCAGGCCAATCCGTCGTGCGCCGAGGTAGCCGCCGACCTCTCCGGTCGCCGTCACTGCAACGCGCATGGCCGCGAGCGCCTTTCTTGAATGAGATTTCACAAATGTACTTGAACGGATGCTCAAGTATCAACTGCTGTGGCGAAACGGCCCGTAAGAGGGAGATATGCGATAATTGTTGAGCGATAATTCTTGAAAGGCCGAGCATGCCCCGCCCGCGGGAGTTCGATGAAGCCAAGGCGCTCGATCGTGCCGTCGACGCTTTCTGGCAGCGGGGGTACGACGCAACCGGGGTGCAGGACCTTTGCGCCGCGATGGACCTCAATCCCGGCAGCCTGTACGGGGCGTTCGGCGACAAGCGGGCGCTGTTTCTCGCCGCGCTCGATCGCTACATGCAATCCGTATCGACGCTAGCCATCGACTGCCTCGGCGGCGCGCCGTCGGGGATGGAGGGCATACGCGCTCTCTTCGAGCACGTGATCGGCGCAATGACGGGCGGCAAGCGGAAATGGGGATGTCTGATCACCAACTCCGTTGCCGAGCTCTCCCTGCGCGACCCCGAAGTCGCCGCCAAGGTGCGTGTCCACCTCGCAAGGGTCGAGACGGCTTTCGCCGGCGCTCTCGTGCGCGCCAAGGCGGCGGGGGAACTCGCCGAAGGCGTGGGCTCCGAGAGCGCGCCATACCTCGTTTGCGTGCTCCAGGGCCTCAACGTCCTTGCGAAGACGATGCCGGGACGCCAAGCGCTGTCGGCGATTGTCAACGTCGCCCTGAGAGGCCTGTCGCCGAACTTCCGGCCTCTGGAGTAGTCGCTTTTCCACGCGTTTGCGTGGAGCCGCCCGCCTCGGCTTCGATCATGTGCAACAGCGGGAACGGCCGTCCGGCGCTGTCCACGGGGGACCTGCCGATGACGGTGAAGCCATTGGACTCGTAGAACGCTATGGCGCCGGGATTCTGCTCATTCACGTCAACCGTCAGCCGGGTTCCCGCAAGCCGGCGGGCGTGAATAAGCAGCCGCCGCCCCGCTCCACGACGGAAGAACCACGGCGCCACGAAGAGCGCTTCGATCTTCGAGCCGGACAGTGCCGTGAACCCCACAGGGGATTGCTCGTCGCAGACGACCCAGAGCTCCAGCTTGGGCAGCTCGACGTCCCGAACGACGGGAACCAGGTCCGCGATCTCCGCGGCGGAAAGGAACGCGTGGGTGGCTAGCACCGAGTGCTGCCAGATGTGGAGCAGCCGTGCGTAATCGCCTGGTACGGCGGCTCGGATGTTCATGGATCTCAGTACGGCGAGCCGTCCTTGTGCGTGAATTTCCAGCCGCCATCTACCATGCTCGCCCTGAGGTCGTCATCGGGGTAGATGCCCTCGTCGCCGCGCGTCCTGTCCCCCACTTCAAGATAGACGACCTCTTCGGCGGTCTCATTGATCAAGCGGTGGCCGTTGCCGCTGCCGGCCCTGAAACCTGCGCACATGCCGGGCGAGAGCGGCGTGTACCCTTCATCCGTATGGAGGGTCGGGCTGCCGCGCAGGACATAGACGAACTCGTCCTGCCTCGTGTGCGCATGGCGCAGCGCCGAGACGGCGCCGGGCGCAAGCCGCGTCAGGTTCACCCCGAAGTTGGTGAGTCCGAATAGGTCGCCCAGCGCCTGCTTACGCCTGCCCGCCACGCGCAAAGCGAATGGCTCGGGGTAGCCCGAAGCCTGCTTTTTCGGCGGCGCGTCTTCCGCGATGACAGCGACGGGGTACGGTGAATGGGCCATATAGCATGCGTCCGCCAGTTCGTCGGCGCGCCAGGCGTGCCATTACAGCAATATCGATCGCGCGATCATGCGCGGCAGCATCGCGACCGCTTGGGAAGCGGGGATCGGCCGCGCTCCTTCCATTAGCGATGCGAGAAGCCCCCGCAGATGGTGTTCCCGCGGTTCAGCGGCGCCTAAGAAGATCGGCAATCCGGATCGGAAAACCGCCAGACAGGGAAAACCGGTCGATGTCGATACCGCCGATGATCTCCTCGTCGTCTTCTACGTCGAGCCACAGGAAAAGCCAGTCGCGACGCTCAGCGGCAAGCCGCTCGAAGACGGGACGGAAGCCGCGACACGTATCGCACCAGGCGGCGCACAAGGCCAGGACCAGCGAGGCCGGGCACTTTGCCAAACGCTCGCTCACCACCTGCCGATGCTCCGCCCGCAACGTAAGGCCAGCCGGCACTCCGGAAGCCGGCCCGCAACAAGCAGTTCCTGCATCACTCTTGGACGGGCGAAAGCCCATCGTCTTACAACAACGGCCGGCGAGCTCATCTCCGAGCCTGGCTGGCGCGCGGCGCTAGGAACCTCTGGTGGTGGTGGAGCCTGCGAGCAAGTGGCGCGCGGAGGGCGCCTGCTTGCCCTGATACCCTCTCGGCGATGCGCGGTACTCAAGCCCGGGCGCCCGTAATCGCCATCGACGGTCCGTCGGCGTCCGGCAAGAGCGCGATCGCGAGCCGGGTGGCGCAAGTCCTGGGGTTCTCTACCTCGAAAGCGGGGTTCGGTGGAAAGGAAGTTGCCGCGGCTGGAGCTGCAGGCGCAGTGGAGCTGCGAGTGACGCCTACTCGATCACGCGGTCCGCGCGCGCGAGAACCGACGCGGGAACCGTTACGCCCGCCTCGCGCGCCGCGCGCAGGTTGACGGTGAGCACGAAACGTTCCCACCACCGGAAGCTCCGCCGGCTTCGCGCCCTTCAGGATGCGCTCGACATAGGTCGCCGAATAACGAAACACCGCCGGAAGATCGACCGAATTGCTGATCATGCCGCCGCCCTGGATCCATATGTCCGCGGGAAAACCCGCGGATGCGCTGGCTAGCTTCTAGATTGGCAAAAAAAAGCCCGGTCCATTGAGGGACCGGGCGAGTGACCGGCGAAGCGTGGAGGAGAAGTGAGTCGCTGGTGCCAAATCTTGGGAACGCTGCCCCGGCTTGCTAAGAGATTGCGGCAATCGCTTTGGTCGCCACCGTTGCGGCTGCCAGACCCGTCAGGAAAACCGTGGGGATCATCAGCGCTATGAACTCAAGGTATTCTCTGATTCGTTCCATTGGGTCCTCCTTAGTCTCGATGCCACTGTAGCCTCGAAACACGTCGGGAGGCTGCGAAGCACGACAAGGCCGCGGTGTGCGCAATTCACCTCCGAGGGTGTTGAGAGGGGGAAGGTTCGTCGCCTGATACGCTGTCTCGATGACGTTGAATGAGGTGAGGGCGGCCGTAATCGCCATCGACGGTCCGTCGGCGTCCGGCAAGGGCACGATCGCGAGCCGGGTGGCCCAAGTCCTGGGATTCCACTACCTAGAAAGCGGGGCGCTATACCGGCTGGTCGCGCTTGTTGCTTTGCGGGAAGGGCTGACGGACGAAGTCGCGATCGCGAACGCGGCAGAGGCGATGGACGCCAGCTTCATGGGCGAGGAAATCTTCCTTGAAGACCAAGAGGTTAGTCTGCAGGTGCGCCACGAGCAGGTTGGGACGCGGGCCTCAGAGATCGCCCGCATGCCGGCCGTGCGGGCGGTCTTGCTCAAGCGTCAGCGGGCGTTCCGCCGCCCGCCAGGGCTCGTAGCCGATGGCCGGGACATGGCCACTGTGGTTTTTCCGGAGGCCGAGCTCAAGGTTTTCTTGACAGCGACCCCGGAAGTCCGGGCCGAGCGGCGCTATAAGCAGTTGATCGGAAAAGGAATCGCTGCTAACCTTGCTTCCCTTTCCCGCGACCTCGAGGAACGGGATTCGCGAGACCGGAACCGTTCCATCGCACCGCTGGTTCCCGCGTCCGATTCGCAAGTGCTGGATTCGTCTGCGCTTTCGATCGAAGAAGTGGTCGAGCGGATCGTCGCCTGGTGGCGGGAGAAGGAAGCGAAATCGGGTGGGCGGGGCTGATCCCCGCCTGATCTTTCAACGTGACCCGACGGCGCAAGCTGTCGGATTGAAAAGGTTTTTCTCTACATGGCCAGCATTTCCCCAGCTCAGCAGTCCTCCCAGCCTTCCGGCGAGTCCTTCGCGGCGCTCTTCGAGGAGAGTCTCAACCGCAAGGAGATGCGCGTCGGCGAGGTGATTACCGCCGAGGTTTTGAGCGTAGACGAGAACTTCGTGGTGGTGAACGCGGGACTGAAGAGCGAGAGCGTCATCGCGGTCGACGAGTTCCGCAACGACGCCGGCGAGGTCGAGGTCAAGCCCGGCGACTTCGTCAGCGTGTCGATCGAGGCGCTCGAGGACGGGTACGGCGCGACGCGCCTGTCCCGCGACAAGGCGAAGCGCATGGCCGCGTGGCTCGAGCTCGAGAAGGCGCTGGAGACCGGCGAGAAGGTGGACGGCGTCATCACCGGCAAGGTGAAGGGCGGCCTGACCGTCATGGCGAAAGGCATCCGGGCTTTCCTCCCGGGATCGCTCGTCGACCTGCGCCCGGTGAAGGACACCACGCCCTACGAGGGCAAGCAGCTGCAGTTCAAGGTCATCAAGCTCGACCGCAAGCGGAACAACGTGGTCGTGTCGCGCCGCGCAGTGCTCGAGGAGACCGCGGGCGCCGAGCGAGAACAGCTCCTCGCCACGCTGCAGGAAGGCGCGACCGTCAAGGGCATCGTCAAGAACATCACCGACTACGGCGCCTTCGTAGACCTGGGCGGGATCGACGGCCTGCTCCACATCACCGACCTCGCCTGGCGGCGCGTGAAGCACCCGTCGGAAGTGCTCAACGTCGGCGACGAGGTCACCGCCAAGGTGCTCAAGTTCGACGCGGAGAAGAACCGCGTGTCGCTCGGCCTCAAGCAGCTCGGCGAGGACCCGTGGGTCGGAATCGGACGCAGGTACCCCCAGGGAACCCGGCTGTTCGGCAAGGTGACGAACCTGACCGACTACGGCGCTTTCGTGGAGGTCGAGTCCGGCATCGAGGGTCTGGTGCACGTCTCCGAGATGGACTGGACCAACAAGAACGTGCACCCCTCCAAGGTGGTGCAAGTGGGCGACGAGGTGGAGGTAATGATCCTCGAGATCGACGAGGAGCGCCGCCGCATCTCGCTCGGCATGAAACAGTGCATGCCCAACCCGTGGGAAGATTTCGCGCGCGAGTACAAGAAGGGCGATCGCGTGAAGGGTCAGATCAAGTCGATCACCGACTTCGGCGTGTTCGTCGGCCTGCCCGGCGGCATCGATGGCCTGGTGCACCTCTCGGACCTCTCGTGGTCGGCCCCGGGGGAGGAGGCGGTGAAGAACTTCAAGAAGAGCGAGGAGGTAGAGGCGGTCGTGCTCTCCATCGACGTCGAGCGCGAGCGAATTTCGCTCGGCATCAAGCAGCTCGAGGGCGACCCGTTTACCAGCTTCGTTGCGAGCCACGAGAAGAACAGCATCGTGAGCGGCACGGTGAGGTCGGTCGACGCCAAGGGCGCCGTGGTGGACGTCGGCGGGGTGGAGGGCTATCTACGCGCCTCCGAGTTCTCGCGCGACCGCGTGGACGACCTGCGCACGCACCTGAAGGAGGGCGACACCGTGCAGGCCATGATCATCAACGTCGACCGCAAGAACCGCTCGATCAACCTCTCAGTGAAGGCGAAGGACCTCTCCGAGGAGAGCGATGCGATGAAGCAGCTGCGCAGCGAGAACGCCGCGGCGAGCGCCGGGGCAACCAACCTCGGTGCGCTGCTGCGCGCGAAGCTCGACAAGAGCAACAATCCGCAGCAATAGGCGCGAGGCGCGAGTGCCCAAGGGGGGAACGGTCGCCATGACCAAGTCGGAACTGATCGCGCGCCTCGCCCAGCGCTATCCGCAGCTCGTCGCGAAGGACGCCGAGTACGCGGTGAAGATGATCCTGGACGCGATGACGCAGGCGCTGCTCGCCGGCAACCGCATCGAGATCCGCGGCTTCGGCAGCTTCGGCCTCAACTACCGGCCGCCGCGCACCGGGCGCAACCCGAAATCGGGCGAGAAGGTCCAGGTGCCGGAGAAGTACGTGCCGCACTTCAAGGCGGGCAAGGAGCTGCGCGAGCGGGTCGACTCGGCCACTGCGCAGGCGCCGGCCGTGCCGCAGGAGCGCGCCTCGCAGCCTGTGCGATAGGGCGCCGGACCGGCGGTCATGCGCTTCTTCACCTGGGCGATCCGCCTCGTGGTCTTCCTCCTGCTGGTGGCGTTCGCCGCCAAGAACATCGAGCCGGTCGAGCTGCGCTTCTACTTCGGCATGGCGCTCGAGGCGCCGCTGGTCACGGTGCTTTTCGCCTCCTTCGCGCTCGGCGCGCTGTTCGGCATCCTCGCGCTTCTCGGGACGGTGCTCCGTCAGCGGGGCGAGATATCGCGTCTCAGGAAGAAGCCCTACGCGGAGGAGCCCACCTTGCCGCCGCCGGGGCTCTGAGCCGTGGACCAGTTCGAGTACTGGTGGCTGCTCGGCTTTCCGCTGTTTTTCGCATTCGGCTGGATGGCGGCGCGCGTCGACATCCGCCAGATCGTCTCGGAGTCCCGCAGCCTGCCGCGCTCTTACTTCAAGGGGCTGAACTTCCTCCTGAACGAGCAGCCCGACAAGGCGATCGAGGCCTTCATCGAGGTGGTGAAGGTCGACCCGGACACGATCGAGCTGCACTTTGCGCTGGGGAACCTGTTCCGACGCCGCGGCGAGTATGACCGCGCGATCCGAATGCACCAGAACCTCGTCGAGCGCCCCGGGTTGCCCTCGGAGCAGAAGCTGATCGCGCTCGCGGAGCTCGGCCAAGACTACCTCAAGGCGGGCATTCTCGACCGCGCCGAGGAGATGTTCAAGAAGCTGGAGGCGAGCCCCCAGGCGACCGCCGCGCGCCGGCACCTCCTGCAGATCTACGAGGCGGAGAAGGACTGGAACCGCGCCATCGAGATGACGCGCCACATCGAGCCCGACGCCCGTGCGCTCGCGCAGTACTACTGCGAGCTGGCCGCCTCGGAGGCGGCGCAGTCGCGCCCCGACGCCGCGCGCCGCTACCTCGAGCGCGCGCTCGAGGAGAATCGCCAGTGCGTGCGCGCCAGCCTCCAGCTCGGCGACCTCGAGAAGGACCAGCACCCGGAGAAGGCGATCGCGCACTGGCAGCGCATCGAGTCCCAGGACCCCTCGTACCTGGCGCTGGTGGCGCAGCGCGGAAAGGCCGCCGAGA